>JBEKGV010000333.1:0-5508 GCA_050012615.1 Acetobacteraceae bacterium
CGAAGCTGCTCGACGGCCGCGCCGCCAGCCGCCACGGATGACTGCCCGCAGCCCAGGCCGGAGACCGGACCAATGGCTCCGACGTTGGGCGGCGCCGGGGTGCCCAGCGGTAAGATCTGGACCCGCAACATGGCGTCCCGTGTCGACTGCGGTGCGTCGCGTAGGTCGACGACGTCGGTTTGCGGCTCGCACCCGCCGAGTAGCGCAAGGGCCACGACAAGCCCGGCGGCGAAAAATCGCGGGTCGTAGCGTTGGGCGGCGAAAAGCGGCTGATGGCGGGACGATTCAGCCGGGACATTCTTGCATTTCATGCGGCGCCGTATACCGGACAGGGCGATCGAGCCGCCAGCAAATTTTGCGAAATACTATGGACACGCACCTGAAGCAGAGATGCAAGGTTTGTCCGGTCATTCTCGCATGGTCGCCTGGACCGAAGAATCGGCCGGGCATTCGAGGGGGCATCGGTATGCGCGGCGTTTCCATGCTGGTTCGATTGGCCCAACAGGACCTCGAGGAGCGACGGTCCGATTTGGGATGCCTCAATCGCGCCCGTGAAGACACCGAAACCGAGATCGGCGCGCACGACGCGGCGGTGACGACTGAGGCCACGATCGCCATGGCCGACCCAGCCTCTCTTGCGATGTTCAGCGCCTGGGCCAGTCAATCGGCCCGCGGACGGGCGAGGCTGCAGGACCGTTTCGCCGAATTGGACGCCGGTGCATCCGCGGCTCGCGACAGTTTGCGGGATGCGGCGGCCCAGGTCCGGCGGTTGGAAATCGTGGTGGAGACAGTGAGCGCGAAAGCGCGGCGCGTATCGGTCAGGCAGGCGGACGCCAAGGCGGACGAGCGCGAACTGGCGCACTACGCGCAAATGGTGTCGCACCGCTGAGGCTGTGAACGCACAAAGATGGTGGGGCCGGGCCCCATCGGCGCTGAATCAGGGGGAGCGCGCCTCAATTTATTCGTCATGGCCGGGCTTGACCCGGCCATCTGTCGAGGCTCGTGCGGCGATTGATGGCCGGGTCAAGCCCGGCCATGACGAAAAAAGCGGGGTACCCAGACCTTCATTTAGCGCTTATGGGGTCGAGCCCGGGCATAACGCTTAGGGCGTCGCTCAGACCGGAATGCCGGGACGCTTTTGAAAGCGGTCCCAGGCGGCCAGGATCTCGTCGATCTGCGTGTTCTGGTCGGCCTTGCGGAGGTCGATCAAACGGTCGCGCAGCCGGAGGATGATGTGGCCCGCCGGCAGGTTCGCCGCCGTCTCGAGGCGGTCGAGGAACACGCGGCCCAAAGCCCGATTGTCCCGCATGATGTGATAGGAGGCGTAGACCAGGGCCGACGCTCGCCCATATCGCACCAGCTTGCGGGCAAAGCCCCGGAGCTTGATCAACTCGGGGTGATCCCGGATCACGTCGCGAATTTCAGACGCGGTCGGGCGGGCGTTCGGTTCGTTGGCCGGCCGCTTCTCGCGCCGCCATAACAGCACCGCGGTCGCCGAGATCAGCGCCTTGTCGCCGAAATCCTCGAACATTTCATCGAGCGCGGGCGCCTTTTTCGCTTGCTTGTCATAGGTCGGGAAGGCGTTTTCCGGCAGCCCGCGCATCACCAGCACTTCGATCGCCTGGTCGGCCTCGAGCACGGCCGTCAGGCGATGCTGCCCGTTCAGAAGCCGTCCGGAGGCGGAGAAGCAGATCGGCTGCGCGTTGAACATCCACTGCCCGTTGCGGATATCGCGTGCCAGGGCCGCGACATGGGCCTGCACGATGTTGCGGTTGCCTCGGTTCGCCGCCAGATACTCCTCGGCGCGGTCGGGTCCGATGGTCTCGATCGTCATGGTATAAACGCCACGGTCGTCAACCACCTTGGCGGATTCACGGATCATTTCGGTTGTCGCATGGGCGCCCGCCGGTTCACGCAGTCCGCGATATCCCGTCAGTTCGGGGAATGGCTCACCCGAGCGGGTCTGACGAGCGCTGTCGCTCCAGACATAAGTGTCGCTGCTTTTTCCCTGGATCGTGTCGTTCAGCGCCTTGATGCACAGTGCGAACAGGGTCACGACCGGGACCCTGCGCGCGGGGTCGGCGCGGCCCTCGACCAGCCGGCGGCGGATCATCACGCCGGGCTCGTCGGCTTTGAAACGCTCGGGATGGGCGATCGCATCCAAAAAGCGCCGGATGGACGTGCGGTCGACCTGGATTCCCATGAAGCTGAGCGGGGTGCGGATGGCCTCGGACAGCAACCGGGCCGGATGGTCGAAGCTGAACTTCACCGCGGTATCGAGTTCCGCGCGGTTGGCCTCGAGCGCGCGCTCCATCCGGCTCCAGGGCGGGGTCGAGGTGCTGCGGGTCAGCGTGCCGTCCTCGTAGCGGATCAGCTTGGCCAGCAGATTCGCGACCGCCGCCGGATGCGGGATGCCTCGGGTTTCCAGCACGCCGGTAAATGAGCGGCGCCGCTGCTGGTCGATCGTGTGGATGGTATCGTCCGGAACGTTTTCCGCGAGCACGGTGATGAACGGGGTGGCAGCCTCGATGCAGGCGTACAGCCGCTGCACCCCGTCCAGCAAAACGCCTTTGCGGGACAGGATCAGGGGCATGCCGTTGAGGACCCATTCGCCATTTCGCATCGCCTGCGCGTAAGCGGCGACCGCCGGTTGGCTGCGCTTCACCCCTGGGCGTTTGACCGCCAGGAAGCCTTGGGCCATCTCGGGCGTGACCCGAATGACGGAAAACCGTGCCAGGTCTTGCGCGCTTTCCTGGCGGATGTGGGCATGTCTCAAGCCGGACGGCGAGGTCCTGATGTCAGGACGATCGTCTGTCATGGATACTCTCCGTTTGACCCTCCGGCACGGCGTCTTTTTGGCGGCACCCTGATATTTAGCAGTTCGGCTGCAAATAGGTATTTTACGAATGACGAACAAGTGTGGATGACCATTACATGCGAAATATGAGTGAAGGAATGTTTTTTGGCAAGCATTGTTTCGCAAAAAAGACGCAGTCGGGCGCGTGATATCGATCGCCGGACTGATTGGACATATCCGCACGGACACTCAACACGTTGTCTTCTCGTCATGGCCGGGCTTGACCCTATAGGCACTAAATTAAGGCCGATGCACGCCGCTTTTCTCGTCATGGCCGTCCCCCGACTTGATCGGGGGATTGACCCGGCCATCTGTCAAGGCACGTGCGGCGATCGGTGGCCGGGTCAAGCCCGGCCATGACGCGTAAGGTGAGGTGCGGGCATCTTAACTTAGCGCCCATGGGGCTTGACCCGCCCATGACGCATGAACTGAAGCACCCGCGTCCCTTAACTGGCGCTCGGTGGGGCTGGGCCTGGTGCGATGCACATACGGGTCGTCCCCCGTGCCCGGCTGTAGGGATGCTGCAAAGACCTCGTATTATAGACGTATGCATGGGACCAGCCGAAACCCTGAAGAGCATCAAGCCCACGCCCGCGGCCCAGTTGGCGCCGTTGTCGAAGGTCCCGCTGGCGGCGGTGCCGTCGGCGACTTCGATGGCTGCCGCTCGGTCAGGGACCCTGGATCAGGCGAAGCTGCACAAAGCGGCGACGCAATTCGAGGCGATGTTCATGACTGAGATGGTCCACCAAATGAATCCCAAGCCGCAATCGACCGGCATGTTTCGCGCCGGGATCGGGGAAAATGCCATGCAGCCGTTCATGGATCAGGCACTGGGCAATGCGATCGCGGCACGCGGAGGGGCGGGCCTCACCCCGGCCATTGAACGCGCGCTGAACGCGGCGGCGGCGAGGAACGGCAAATGAGCGGAACCGTGCCATCCTTGGTTCGCGCCGCTCGAAGGATGACAGAATCCTTGCAAAAGGAGACGGCGCTCGCTCGAATGGGAGCGTTGCGCGACCTGGCGAGCGCGGCGGCGGAGAAAGAAGCCGCCCTGAGAGTTTTCACGGAAGCCTGCGGGGCGCGCGGCCACACCCCGGCGGCGACCGACCGCGAACGCAGCGAACTGCGCCGTGTTTTGGCGGCAGCAGATGAAAATGCCGTGATTCTTGAGGCCGTTAGCAGCACGCTGAGGGATCTCGCGGCGAAAGTCAGAGCCGCCGCGACGACGGCTCTGGACCCCGGCACCTACACGCCGCGCGGTCGGAATACGCGGCACGTTCGGGCCGCTTGTGTCGATGCTTCGGTTTGAGGTTTTGCGAAAATATATGGTAAAACTCTTGCATTCTTTCGCGAAGTTCCGCTAAACGTCACGATGTCGCCACAGACAGACCCGAACGGGTCGTGGCACCTGCGTCAGAAGGCGCTCCCGCAACACCCCTGAATGGGAGCTACCAATGTCCTCATCAATCCTCACGAACCCCGGCGCCATGGTCGCACTCCAAAGCCTGGAGTCGACGCAAAATAGCCTGGACTCAGTTCAGAACATGATCTCGACCGGCCTACGCGTCGCCACTCCGTCGGACGACGCGGCCACATGGGTCGTTTCGACCACGATGAACGCCAACATCGCGTCGCTGACGCAGGTTGGACAGAACCTCGGCAACGCTGACTCGATCCTCAGCACGGCGGTGGCGGGTGCCACCAACATCTCCAGCCTGATCTCGCAAATCCGGACCGCGGTCACGTCGACCCAGGATCCGTCGACAGACGTCGCCGCGACGCAGAACCAGGTCGACCAGTTAATGAACCAGATCAACGCGACGGTCACCAGTTCGAACTTCGACGGCGTCAATATGCTCGATGGCAGCAACCCGACCGGCCTCAACTTTCTGGCCGCCACGGCTGACAACTACACCACGACCGGTGCGGCCTCGACCACGATCGGCACCGGCGCGACGAGCAATCTGACCGCGGCCACGGCAACCGGCGCGGCGACGATGCAGGCGCTGTTCAACCTGGTTGACAGCACCGGCACCGGCGGTGGACTCGCGAACATCACCGCCGCGACTCTCGACGCCAATTTGAAGACGGTCGACGCCGCCGCCGCCACGGTTGACGGTGCGGCCGCTCAATACGGCGCGGTGCAGAACAACATCGACGCGCAGCAGACTTTTGTGAACAACCTTGTCGACACGCTGCAAACCGGTGTCGGCAACATGGTGGACGCGAATATGACAGCCGAGTCCGCCAAGCTGAGTGCGTTGCAGGTGCAGCAGCAGCTCGGCACGCAGGCGCTGTCGATCGCCAACCAGGCGCCGCAGCTCCTGCTCAAACTGTTCGGCGGCTAAGTCACGGCGGGGCCGGTCGCACAGACCGGCCTCAACGCCGCCCAGGGCGGAAAAGAGCCTGGGTGCTTAAGATTAATCCGACGAGGAAGAAGGCCCGTCCGATGGAATTTTCGACCGCAGACATGCCGCTCGCGCGGCCCAATGGCGCGAGTGCCATTTACGGCAAAGTCATCCGCGCAACAGAAAGACCACGCGATATGGAGCGCCGGGTTTTCGAGCAGATCACGGCTGAGTTGGAGACGGCGGAAGATCCCGGCGCACCGTTCACGGCGCGGATCGAAGCCATGCACCGCAACCGTGAAC
>JBEKGV010000334.1:0-5498 GCA_050012615.1 Acetobacteraceae bacterium
CGAAGAGGAGGGTGCGCCACTCGACTCGTCTATGGTTGCGCGTCGCCTAACGCCCAGGTGGTGGGAGGCTCTGCTCCTGTATCGGGCCGGAACCGGACGTTGGCGGATAGGTATACTGACCGGGCGGCGGCTGATAGCCGGACGGCGGTGGCGGAGCGTTACCGGGCGACGCGGTCCGGGGCACCGGGGGCGGCGAGTAACCTGGCGTTGGCGCCGGCTGATACCCTCCCGGCGGATTGGCGGGTTGGCTCGGCGGTGGTTGATATCCCGGCGGATACGCTTGTTGGGCCGGCGGCGGAGACTGAGCCGGACCAGACCCGGGCGGATAACCCGATTGATCCGGCATAGGCGGGTAAACTTCACGTGGCGCCCCGCCCGGCGGCACATAAGAACCTTCAGGACCGCCATAGCGGGTCAGCACCTCACGCAATGGATCGGCCCCGGGGTTCACGCCCTGCATCTGCAAGACGATCTGACGCGCCACGAGGGGTTGGCCGTAATAGGCCTGGTTTTCATCGATCCGAGCGGACATCACGCCGCCTTCCAGCGACACGCCGCCGAACAAGCCCCGAGCCTCCGCGAACGCGACGATATCGGGACCCACCGCGGCGGTGGTGGCGCCCTGCACGCCGCCGCCGATCGACGCGACCGCGACCGACACATTGGCGCCGAGCTGCACCTGGCTGTCCATCACCGCGTTCAATCCTCGGTTGGTCATGATCAGCAGCATCAGCTGGCTGTCCTGCACGCCAAACTGAAAGCCGAAGCTGCCGCTGCCGAGGTCATAGAATGTCGGATACGACCACGTCCCATTTCCCGAACGTGCCAGCAGAACGCAACTTCCGCCCTCGCCGCCGACGAAGAACCCGGCTTTGAACATCCGCGGGCAGATCAACACACCCTTGGCCCGCCGCAGCAGGGATTTTGGATCCTGCGAGACGTTCTGGGTCATCATCTCCTGGATCGTCAGCGTCGCGCGGTCGACCAGCGTTTGCTCGCCGCCGGGACCGCTCTGGCAGCCGGCGAGCGCCAGAACGGCAAGCACCAGTGCGGCGAGCGCGATGCCTGCGAGACGCATGCGAACCATCCGGACGAAGATGGCCGGCGGGCAACTTCCCATGGCGACGTTCTCCCTTGTGCGTCGAAACCGGGACGGCATAGCGCGTGCCCCCCGATTCCCGAGACAGGGAATAGTACCGCGATGGCGGCATTGTGACGGTCGAAGCGGAGATGCCCGACTGAGCGACAGAAACGAAAAATGGCCCCGAGGGATCCCCCCCGGGGCCGGATAGGGCCGTCCCGCGTCCGCCTGATCAGGCGGCGAGGCGGGCCGTGTCTTCGATGGCAGACTCTTTGATGTATGTGGTGCTGCCGCACAGAACGATTTCCAACGAGTAAGCACCGGAGGCCTTTATCGGCAGCACCGCGTCACCTTCTGTCCAGCGCCACGGCATCCCATCTGGCCCGAGCTCCGGCGCGTGCCAACCGACCCGCAGAGCCGGATGGTCGGCATCCATCACGGACTCGCCGGTTTGGTCGCGCAGAGTGACCGAGCGGATCGCCACCCCCAGATCGCGTGGATCGTCGACCCAGGGGGTAAGAGCGCTGGGGCAGGTGAAGCGGGATACGAGACGCACCGACCTCACGTCGGCCGGCACCATGAAACTGACCCTGTTGTCCTTGGCCGCCAGCGGACGGATGGCCTTACCGTCCACCACCAGGTGAATGCCCGAATCTTTGGTCGTCGCATGCACCGTCGCGGTATGGCCGAGCGCGACGGCTCGATCCGCGAAGCGCTGCCACACTGGCCGCACCGCCTCAGGATGCACCGTCAGCGGCGCACAGGCGTCGGTGTTCCAGCAACGCAGGTTCTCGTTAAGGCTCAGTTCCGGATGCAGCAGCGTGGCGAGGCCGGCGTTGCTAAAGAAGGCGCGGTTTCCCGTGTCGAGGTAGGATTCCGCCGCCGCGCCTTCGGCGATCATCACCCCGTGCCGCTCGAGTTCGACATGATGATAAGAGACGGACCTCGCCGTCAGATCGCGAACGATGGTCATGTCGTTGACCAGCAGTTTCACCGGATACAAAGCGTCGTCGATGAACAGACAGTGATCGGGAGACAGCACCATATCGCGGTGCGGCAGGTTCTCACCCAGTGCGCCGCGAAGCACCCGGATCGGAGCGACAGCGCCCGGGTTCGGATGACGGGTGAGGTCCAGATCGCGGTGGCCCACCCATTTCACCAGCCGGGGAGCGCGAACGCCGTCAACGAGCGTCATCACGCTGTCACCGGGTTGGATCGACTCGACGGCGACCTCGCCTTGATCGGTCAGGATCGCGGTTCCGGCGCCATAACAAACAAGGAAGATGTCATAACCGGCGTTGGCGTCCGCCGCGAAACTCGCCGCGTCCCCGGTGTAGTTGCCGGTAAGATCGAAGGTATAGGTGTTGCTCGACTGGTCGGTGACCGTCAGCACGTCATCGTCGGTTCCTGACAGGGCAGCCGAGACGATGCTCGTGCTCGCCGCGATATCGATCCCGTTGGTCATAGCGGTTCCGACGGTCAGGCCGGCGATCGTCGCGCCGAAGGTGCCGTCCGACAAATTCGTCCCGTCACCGACCTGTGGCGCGGTGAGCGTCAGAAGCCCCGAGTTTGTCAGGAACGTCACTGACCCGCCGTTAACCGCGTCATCGAACTCGAGCACGCCGTTGGCCGCGATCTCGAAATTGGTTGTGTCGCCTCTGGCGACCGTGATCCCGGACTGGATGTCGAGTATGCCCTGGTTCGCCACGACGGTTCCCGAGCCTTGGATCAATGAGCTTGGTCCATTGTTCGAAATGAACGTATCGGTATCCGCTTCAGCGGTGTCGGTGATCAACGCGTTCGCCCCGAGCGTGATCGTGCCCTGTCCGGAATTACCGAGAAACAGCACACCCTGGGTGCCAAGGTCGAAGGTGCCCGCGTTGAGCACGAAGCTAGTATTGACGTTAAAGTTCGGCCCGTTGGTCGAGTCCATCAACAGCGTCGCATTCGGGTCATTGACGGTAACGGTGTCCGCCGAATCTGACCCGACCGCGCCGATCGCGTTGATCGCCAGCGTGGCGCTGCCATCGACCTCGAACGAATCGTTTGCGGAATAGTTCGGGGTACCACCCCAGCCACCGGCTCCATTGGTTTCCCATCCGGTGGTTCCCGACGTCGGCTGCCAGGTAAATGTCGCCATGCCACGAATTCTCCTTGTGCCCGAGATGCGGTACCGCACCACAAGGACCCCCTCGGGGACATTCATCCAATGAGGGTGTTATGCGATGGTTATACTACCCTAGATTGCATAACGTCCGACGCTGGTCAATCGTAATCGGGATCGTCTCATTAAAGATTTCGAAGTCGGCCCAACGGCGCCAGGCCGCACCCATCGCAGATCCACAAGGCGCGCCTTGTCAGACTCGCTCACATTGCCGCAAGCATATGCGTCGCAATGAAATATGAGACGCGTTGTCACGGTCCCGCGTAGCATGACACGAGTCACGATCAGTTCGTTGAATCCCGTCCTGAATGCAATCTCGAGTGTGGCCATGCCAGATATCATCCCCATCCGCCGCGCATTGATCTCCGTGTCCGACAAAGCCGGTCTCGTGACATTCGCTCAGACTCTGGCGGCGCTTGATATTGAGATTTTATCGACCGGCGGATCGGCGAAAGCGTTGCGAGATGCCAATATTCCCGTGAAGGAAGTCTCGGAACACACCGGCTTCCCCGAAATCCTCGACGGCCGGGTGAAAACCCTCGTGCCGGGCATTCATGGCGGCATTCTTGGCCGCCGCGACAATGCCACGCACCTTGCCGAAATGGCGGCGCACGGCATCGCGCCGATCGATCTGGTCGTATCCAACCTGTATCCGTTCGAGGCCACCGTCGCGAAGGGTGCGCCGTTCGCGGACTGCATCGAAAACATCGATATCGGCGGACCGGCG
Source organism: Acetobacteraceae bacterium (assembly GCA_050012615.1). Taxonomy (GTDB): domain Bacteria; phylum Pseudomonadota; class Alphaproteobacteria; order Acetobacterales; family Acetobacteraceae; genus Rhodopila. The sequence goes on from JBEKGV010000334.1 coordinate 3,973, forward strand.
CTCATCCGCGCGGCTGCGAAGAATCACGATTTCGTGACGATCCTGACTGAGACGCACCAATACGACGCGGTTCTCGCCGAACTTCGTTCCCATGGCGGCACGACCCTCGAATCGCGCCGGCGTTTGGCGAGTGAGGCTTACGCTCGGACCGCCGCCTATGATGCGGCGATCGCAGCCTGGTTCGCCGGCCAGCAGGGAGGTCCGGCCGAGGAATTTCCCCAACGCCTGACCATCGCCGGGACATTGCGGCAGACCTTGCGCTATGGCGAAAACCCCCACCAGAACGCCGCGTTTTACGTCAACGGGACAAGGCCAGGAGTGGCCACGGCGCGGCAGGTGCAGGGCAAGGAACTGTCCTACAACAACCTGGCTGACACGGATGCGGCCTTCGAGTGCGTCGCGGAGTTCTCCGTTCCTACCGTGGCGATCATCAAGCACGCCAATCCGTGCGGCGTCGCGAGCGCCGCTTCGCTCGCCGAGGCCTGGGACCTCGCGTTTCGCTGCGATCCGATCTCACCGTTCGGGGGAATTGTCGCGGTCAATCGCACCCTTGATGTGGCGGCGGCGGAGAAGATCGCGGCGATATTGACTGAGGTCATCGTTGCTCCGGATGCGACCGATGCGGCGATCGCGGCGGTCGCGCGACGGAGAAATCTACGGCTGCTGCTGACCGGTGGCATGCCCGACCCGCACGCCCATGGATGGAATTTTCGCAGTCTGCAAGGCGGTTTCCTTGCACAGACGCGCGATAACGGGCGGATCGCCCCCGCCGATCTCAGGGTCGTAACCAAGCGCGCGCCGACGGATGCGGAGGTGGCGGATCTGCTGTTCGCCTTCACCGTGTGCAAGCACGTGAAGTCGAACGCCATCGTCTATGCCAAGGACAGTGCCACGGTGGGGATCGGTTCCGGGCAACCGAACCGCGTCGACTCCGCCAGAATCGCTGCCTGGAAATCCGAAGAGGCCGCCAAAGCCGCCGGCCTTCCGGGACGATTGACCGAGGGCAGTGTCGTCGCCTCGGACGCGTTCTTTCCGTTCGCCGATGGTTTGGAGGCAGCCGCGGCGGCGGGCGCGACGGCGGTGATCCAGCCGGGAGGGTCGCTCCGTGACGCCGAGGTGATCGCGGCGGCGGATGCGGCCGGATTGGCGATGGTGTTTACCGGAATGCGTCATTTTCGGCATTGAAGGTACGCGACATGATGGCCGCCGCTCAGAAATAGCGATTGACGCGCAACAAAACATTCGCCGCTCCCGGCAGGCTGCCGTACTCCGAACGCCGCCCGCCGTAGGCCGCGCTCAGCAGACCCGCGACTGTCCACGTCCGCGACACATGATACTCGGCGGTCGCCTGCACGAAGCAGGACGCATCCTGCAAATTGACAGTCGCCAGTGCGGTCAACTCCAGATCCTTGACGAACGCATCCTGCCAGTCCCACCGAAAGAACGCCGCATGCTTCGACGTTGGCTCCTGCTGGTCCTGGGCGTACGACCGTATGTACCACAGCGCCGCATTGACCCCGGAAACA
>JBEKGV010000335.1:0-5493 GCA_050012615.1 Acetobacteraceae bacterium
CTCTGCGCCGGGTTGGTCACCATCGCGGTGATGCTGACATCGGGCTCCATGCGCTCGCGTATGCGCGGCGTGCTGGTCGATAATTTCTTTAGCAGCCGATACGACTACCGGCGCGAATGGATGCGCTGCATCGACACGCTGACCGCGCCGGATGCGTTCGTTGGCCTGCATAAGCGTGCCATCAACGCGGTCGCGCAGGTGGTCGACAGTCCGGCGGGCGTGCTGTTCGTACGGGCGCCGGAAGATGCGGCGTTTCAGTGGGCGGGCTCGCTCAACACGCCGGCGGTCACCGCGCCGATGCCTCCGGGCCATCAGCTGGTCGCCGCGTTCGCCGATGCCGATCGGATCGTGGTGCTGGAGGAGCTGCCGGACGCGGTGTCCTGGTTTGAGGAAATTCCTCGCGCATGGCTGGCGGTGCCGCTCAATCATTTCGGCGATCTGATTGGCTTCGTGGTGCTCGCCCGCCCTCGGGCCGGGTTCAGGTTGGACCGCGAGGTGTTTCAACTATTGCGGGTGGTAGGGCGGGAGGTCGCGAGCCGGGTCGCCGAGGAACGCGTGGCGCGGATCCTGTCGCAAACGCGAGAACTGCGGGAATACAGCCAGCGTTTCGCGTTCGTTTTGCACGACATCAAGAACGTGTCCGGCCAATTGTCGATGCTGCTCGCCAACGCCGAGGTCCACGCGAACAATCCGGATTTCCAACGCGACATGCTGGCGACCGTGCGGGCTTCGGTCGGCAAGATCACCCGGCTGCTGACGCGTCTGCGAGCGGACCGGGAGGCGAGCGGCGATGCACCGATTGATCCGGTGGCGCGGCTAAAGGACATCGTCGCGACGGCGAGGCATGGCCATTCACCGAAGGGTGTCGAGGTCATCGGCCCAGGCGGCGATGAGAATTTGGTCGTGCAATCGGCGATCGACGCTGAGTCGTTCGATGCGGTGGCGGCGCATTTGCTGAACAACGCGATCGAGGCCTCCCCGCCAAATTCTCAGGTGAGAGTGGAAGTGCGGGTAGAGGCGGTGAGGCTGACCATCGACATCACCGATGAAGGCCCGGGAATGAGCCCGGAATTCATCCGAGACGAACTGTTTCGGCCGTTTGCCTCCACGAAAGGCGGCCACGGGATCGGGGCCTATCAGGCCCGCGAATTGCTGCGAGAGGCCGGAGGCGATCTTCTCGTGCTAAGCCACGCGCGATCAGGTACAACGATGCGACTTCTGCTACCTATGGTTAGGACAGCGGCGGTCAACTCGCCGCAACTCGCGGCCTGAACGGATCGGTCAATGGCCAAGCCCAAACTCCTCATTGTCGAAGACGACGAAGGGTTATGTTCCCAATATCGCTGGGCTTTTCCGGCCTGCGACGTGGTCCTGGCCCATTCGCGCCCGCAGGCGATGGCAGCGGTGAAGCGCGACCTCCCGCCGGTCGCGATCATGGATCTCGGACTACCGCCTGACCCGGATGGCGTCAGCGAAGGGTTCGCGATGCTGGAGGAGGTGCTGCGGATCGCGCCGAAAACCAAGGTGGTCATTTCCACCGGCAACGGCGCGCACAAGAACGCGCTGAAGGCGGTGGGTCTGGGCGCTTACGATTTTTGCGAAAAGACCGTCGAGATTGAAGTGCTCCGCACGATCGTCGACCGGGCTCTCAATTTGTTCCGCCTCGAGGACGAAAACCGCCGCCTCGCGGCAGCGCCGGTGCGCTCTCCCATCCAGCGGATCGTTACCGCCAGCGCGTCGATGCTGAAGGTTTGCCGCGATGTGGAAAGGCTCGCCGCGACGAATGTGCCCGTGCTGCTTCTGGGCGAAAGCGGCACCGGAAAGGAAGCTCTGGCGGCCGCGCTGCACGAACTCGGGCCGCGCGTGAAACAGCCGTTCGTGGCGATCAATTGCGGTGCGATCCCCGACAATTTGTTGGAAAGCGAGCTTTTCGGGCATGAGCGCGGCGCCTTCACCGGCGCCGTCAGGCAGTCTCCCGGCAAAATCGAAAGCGCGCATAAGGGCACGCTGTTCCTCGATGAGATCGGCGATCTGCCGCACAACCTGCAGGTCAAACTGCTGCGCTTTCTGCAGGATCAGATCGTCGAGCGGATCGGCGGGAGGCAGAAAATCCAGGTCGATGTCCGCGTCGTATCCGCCACCAATGCCAATCTGGAGGAGAGGATCGCTCAGGGCGTGTTTCGCGGCGATTTGTTCTACCGGATGAACGCGGTGACTGTGCGGATACCGCCGTTGCGGGAGCGAACCGGCGATGTGATGCTGCTGGCGCAGTTTTTTCTCAGGCGCTTCAATCAGGAGTTCAACCGCGGCATCCGCGGCTTTACCGAAGTCGCCGCCGCCGCGTTGGACGCACACGACTGGCCAGGCAATGTCCGCGAGCTGGAAAACCGTCTGAAGCGCGCTGTGGTGATGACCGAGAGCCGGCTGATCGACGTAGCCGACCTTGAACTCGCTCCCGGTGAAACGGAGATGCCTGACCTCGATCTCCGCGCCGCCCGTTCACGGGCCGAGCGAGAGGTCGTTCAGGCCGCGCTGGCACGCGGCAACAATACCATGGCGGCGGCTGCCCGGTTGCTCGGGGTCAGCCGGCCCACGCTTTATGGCCTCATGGAAGCGCATGGGATCGAAATCGGAGCGGAGACATCGTCTGTCACGACCACGCAACCAACCTGAGGGGAGCGACAATGCTTGACCGTGCGTCCAGGCGTTTTCTGAGGATGGTGCGAGTAGCAGTCACGCTTTGCGCGGGGCTTGGCGGTTTTTCGTTGGCCGCTCACGCCGACTACATGTCGAACGCCCGTGACTCTTTGAAAAAGGGCGATCTGAAATCAGCCCAGATCGACTTGCGCAATGAAGTCCGCGGCGATCCACAGAACGCCGAGGCCCATTACCTTCTGGGCCGGGTGTCGATCGAACTCGGCGACCCGGTCGCCGCCGAGCGCGAGGCGGAGGCCGCCAAGGAACGCGGGTTCGACCCACGTCAGGCCGTCCCTTTACTGATGCAGGCCATGTTGGCTCAGGGTAAATTCCAGCAATTGCTCGACGACCTGAAACCGGACGGCAAAGACGCGACCCTCGACGCCGCTATCTTCGTCTCGCGCGGCTACGCGCTGGTCGGTCTCAAGAAGCCGGATGACGCGCGCAAATCCTTTGCCGATGCGCAACAGGCGGCGCCTAACACGGTCGAGCCGCTGCTGGCCGATGCAAGGCTTTCGGTCGCGAATTCCGATCTCAACGAAGCGCAGGCGAAGATCGATCAGGCGATCGCCGTGCAGCCGAAATCGGTCGAGGCGTTGTTGGCGAAAGCACAGTTGCTGCGGCTGAAGAACGATGGACCGGGCGCCATCGCCGTGCTGGACGACCTGGTCGCCACTCAGCCGTCCGCCATGCAGGCTCGCCTCGACCGCGCCAGCCTCGAACTGGCGTTGAACAAGAATGATCTCGCGAAAGCGGATATCGAGGCTGTGCTCAAAGGGACACCCGGCAATGTCCAGGCGATTTACCTCGCCGCCGTGATGGAAGCCCAGGCTGGGCATTTCGATGTGGCGGATAAGGATCTGGAGAAGATCGCGGGCTTCATTGGCCGCATTCAGCGGGCGTTTTATCTGCAGGCCGTGGTGAAGGAGCAACTCGGCCAGTACGAACAGGCCGAGGAGTCGGCGCACAAATATCTCGCCCGCTTTCCGAACGATGTCGCCGGCTACAAAGTTCTGGCGCGGGTTCAGTTCGCCAAGAACCGGCCTGACCTGGTCATCGACACGTTGGGCAAGGTCGCCGAGACCGGCAAGGGTGACGCCGAAACGTTCGACCTGTTGGGCCGTGCCTATTCCGCCACCAACCGGCCGGCGGATGCCGTGGCGGCCTTTCAGAAAGCGCAGGCGATAGCGCCGAACGACGTTGGATTGCAGACCCGCCTCGCCTCGGCACGAATGGGCATGGGCGACGTCGACGCCGCGGTGGGCGACCTGGAGCATACTCTGCAACTGGTGCCGAAAGCCCCGGCGGTGGGCGAGGCGTTGTTCTTCGCGTCGCTGGCGAGCGGCGACATGGACAAGACCGCCGAAGCGCTGGCCAAAGTCAAGCAACTGCAGGGCGATAACGCGATCACCGGCAACCTCGAAGGGCTGCTGGATCTCGCGAAGACCGAATTGCCCCAGGCGGAAGGCATATTCACGGTACTTACTCAAAAATATCCCGACTTCTTGCCGGCCAAGGTCAACCTGGCGCGGGTCCTGGCCATGCTCGGCGACCAGACCCGGTCCGAAGCCTTGCTGACGGAGGTTCTGGCGAAGACGCCGACCGCCGAGCCGGCGCTGACGATGGCGGTGTTTGATAAAATACGGGGCGGCCGCCTCGGCGATGCCATCGACATCATGCAGAAAGCGCATGCCGCGGCGCCCGATGCCGTCGCCACGACTGCCAGTCTTGGCGACCTCTATATTCGGGATGGCCAGGCGCAAAAGGCGCTCGACCTCGCGCAGGCGCAAAAGCCGCCGATGGCGAATGCGATCTCGATATACAGTTTGAAGGCAGCGTCCTATCTCGCGCTTGGCCAGAAAAAAGAAGCGCGGGACACGTATGCCGACCTGCTGAAGCAGGACGCCAATATCATCGGCGCCCGCCGTGAGCTGGTCGCGTTGCAGATCGAGGCCGGCGATTTCGAGGCGGCGCGTTCCATACTGACCGCGGGGATCGCCGTCAGTCCGAGGAACTATCAGCTCTATCAGGACCTCGCGATGATCGACCTCAAGTCGACCGGCATCGAGGCCGCGCTGGCGACCGCCGACCGGCTGGTGGGGCAAGACCGCGACTTCGCCGATCTCCGCGCCCTGAAAGGCGATCTTTACCTGGCGGCGAACCGGCCAAATGACGCGGTGGATGCGTATCAAAAGGAGTTCCAGGCCAACCCTTCGAGCATGCTGGCCACCAGGCTCGCGGGCGGGCTGATGCGGGCCGGGCGCACCGATGGAGCGACGAAGTTGCTGGTCGAATGGGTCAACCAGCATAACGACGACATTCCGGTGCTTCTGCAATTGTCGGAGGTTTTGCTAACGAACGATCGTTACGCGGATGCGACCATGTATCTGGAACGGCTGCTGAAGCAGAAGCCTTACAACGCGGTCGCATTGAACAACCTCGCCTGGCTGTACCAGCAGAAAGGCGACGATCGAGCCGCGAATACGGCGCGGCGCGCCTATGTGCTCCTGCCCAACGCGCAGACCGCTGACACTCTGGGGTGGATCCTGGTGACCGCGGGGGATGCGACCAATGGTGTGGCACTGCTGCGCGAGGCCAGCACCGAGGCATCGAGCGATCCGCGCGTGGTGTATCATTATGCGGTCGCGCTGAAAGACACCGGCGACAAGAATGAGGCGATCAAGCAGTTGACGGTGGCGGTTGGGCTCAAGGGCGGGGGGAAAGAGAAAGACGACGCGCAGCGGCTGCTGACGGATCTGAAGGGGTCGTGAGGGCGGGGTTTCACCCCGAACCCCG
>JBEKGV010000336.1:0-7472 GCA_050012615.1 Acetobacteraceae bacterium
TGACGAACGGAGGAGAGCCCGGCTGAAGCGATAATTAGTAGGCGTCGCCTTAGGTATGGACGCGCACCATGGGCGGAAGCACAGTTCCCGCACGATGCAGGGAGGCAAACATGACAATTCGTGTGGGGATCGCGGGCATCACCGGCCGAATGGGCCGGCTTCTCGTTGAAGAAGTCCCGGCTGCCGGCGCGACGCTGTCGGGCGGCACAGGTCGCGCCGGTTCAGGTAAGCCCGCGCCCACCGGCGTCGCGGTGCTGCCTGACCTGGCCGCGCTCGCCGCCGACTCGGACGTGGTCATCGACTTCACGCACGCCTCAACCGCTCAGACGAGCGCCGCCACCATGGCGCGGTCGGGAAAGGCCTGGGTGCTTGGCTCCTCGGGTCTCTCCACCGCCGATGAGGCCGCGGTCGAGACCGCCGCGCGCTCCATTCCCATCGTGTACGCCTCCAACTTCTCCACGGGCGTGAACCTGGTGCTGGCGTTGTGCGAGCGGATGGGCGCCGCCTTGCCGGCGGAAACCTACGACGCGGAAATCATGGAGATGCACCACCGCCAGAAAGTCGACGCCCCGTCCGGCACCGCGGTCGGAATGGGGCGTGCCGTGGCGAAAGGCCGCGGTCAAAAATTGGAAGATGTGATGGTGAGCGGGCGTCACGGCCACTCCGGCGCACGCGAAACGGGCGCGATCGGTTTCGCGGCGTTGCGGGGCGGCCAGGTCGTGGGCGAACACACATTGATATTCGCCTCCGCCACGGAGCACATCGCGTTGACTCACCGTGCCTTCGATCGCCGCGCGTTCGCGACCGGCGCGGTGCGGGCCGCACTTTGGGTGGTTGGCCGAGCGCCGGGTCTCTATTCCATGATGGACGTGCTCGGCATGACCTGACCGGCCACCTCGGCGGCAGGCAGTTGGTTCGGTCAGCGCGTCATCATCACCGGGATCGATGCGTTTTCCAGCACGTGCCGCGTCACGCCGCCCAGAATCAATTGCCGCAGCCTTGAGTGCGAGTAGGCACCCATCGACAACAAGTCGCAATCGAACTGACGCGCCGCCTCCAGCAAGCCGGCTCCGACGGAATTGCGAATCGACGGGAACATCACGATGTCCGCATCGACGCCGTGCAGCGCCAGGTAAGCGGCAAGCTCCGGCGCGGCGGGACCGCGGCGCTGATACCCATCCGCCGACAGAATTCTGACTCGCTCGGCCTGCTTCATCCATGGCATCGCGGACAGCGCGGACTCAGCTGACTCCGCCGTCCCGTTCCAGGCGATACAAACCCGCTGGCCGACCGTTTCAACAGGCCTCTGCGGCGAGATCATCACCGGCCGGCCGGAGTCAAACAGCACCGCATGCAGTGCGTCCGACGAGGACACGTCCTCCCCCGCGTCGGGATGCGGCACGACGGTCAAATCGGCGAGGCGGGCCTGCTGCGCGACAATGTCCTCCTCACGCCCGGTGACGGAGGCGAAACTGGCGGTGGCGTGGTCCAAACCTGGATGGGCCTCGCGTACCACGACATCCTGGCGGGCAACGAAATGTTCGAACATCGAGCGGACGGCATGCGCCCGGTCGCTGCTTTCTTTTTCCGTCGCCGACATCATTTCCTCGATCATCGAGCCGGACAGCCCCTCGCCCGCCAGAGGCGCCACGTCGCGGCTGTCGACGCGGACATGCAGCGCGGTGACATGAGCTTTCCATTGATTGGCGATCATCAACGACGTGGTCAGTGCCGCCTCACCGGCGGCGGTGCCGGTCAGCGGTAGCAAAATCTTGCGGATGGCCATTGTTTCCGGTCCTTCCCTGTTGGCCCCTGATTCCATGCGAGTCTTCGTCAACCCAGGGACCCGCAACTCTGCATTGCGTTCGCCTCAGAACACAATATGGGTTCAGGCAAGCGCCCTCGCCAGGGTCAGCACCGCCTCCGCGGCGTCCGCGCCGCCGGAGGCGTCCACGGCGTGCCAGCCAGCCGGGCCCGGGTCATTGCGGACGGCGGCGCGGAGAACGCCGACCGTGGCGTCGGAAGCATCGCCGGTCCGCGTCGCGACCCGTTGTTCCAGCAAGCCGCGTGGCGCGCTCAGCCAAATGCCGAGAAACAGCCAAATGCCGAGAAACGGGACGCCGGCTCGGCTGGCCGCGGCCTCCATCATCGACCGATGCCGGAGGTCCAGGAACGTCGCGTCCACGATGACCGCGTGTCCGCCCGCGGCCGCCGTTTCAGCCAAATCCGCGAGCTCGCTGAAGACCGCCGCGCTCTTTTTCGCCGTATAGGCCGACCTGGAGAGTCGCTGCTCCGGCTCCGCCCCGTGCTGACGTTTTCGAATTTCGTCACTCCGCAGCACCAATGCCCCTGGCGCCGCACCCAGAGAGGGGGCCAGGATGCGGGCCAATGTCGATTTGCCGGTGCCCGGCAAACCGCCGATCGCGATCACGGCCGGTCGCGGTGGCTCCAGATATTCGGTGGCAGCCGCCAGATAGGGGCCGACGTGGATTGCGTGACCTGACCGAGCCTCCACGTGCGCTCGGACCATGGCACGGATCGACAGGAATGCCGGTAACCCGCGCACCAGGTCCGCATCGCCTGTCCGCGCGACATATCGGTTCAGCACCCGATTGGCGGACGGCCGGTCCACGCGGTGCTCCAGGTCCATCAGGAGAAACGCGAGGTCATAAGCGACGTCGATGGTCGCCAACCTCTCATCGAACTCCAGGGCGTCGAACAGGACTGGCCGGCCCTGCCAAAGACACAAATTGCCCAGATGCAGATCGCCATGACACCGGCGGACGAAGCCAGCTGAGGCCCGCGCATCGCGCCATTCCGCAAGCGCTTCCAACCTGGCCAGGATCGCGTCGCACCACGCTCGTACTCCATGTTCCGGCAGGCCGGCAGCCAGAGCGGATGGGACATTGCCTCGAGCGATCCACTCCATATCCGGGTGCACACCCGAAACCGGCGGCAGCGAGGCATGCCACGCAGCGACCGCATCCGCGATCTGATCCAGCAACCGAGGGGACAAACCGTGTTGGGCCGCGCGGACATCCAGGAAATCGCAGGCCGGCACGCGGGCCATGCGGACAACCCAATCGAGGACCTCGCCGGTCCCGTCCACCGAAAGTGTCCCATCTTCCTTGCGGGCAATCGGCACGACGTCTCGATAAAGACCTGGTGCGGCCGGCGCGTTCAGAGCCAGTTCCCGCTCGCAGAAATGGCGGCGATCCTCGATGCGGGTGAAGTCCAAAAATGGCATCCGCACGGATTTCTTCAACTTCCAGACCGTATCCTGGCCCGGGAAGACATAGGAAATGTGGGTTTCGATCGGCGCCGCGCCCGTCAGATGCGTCAGGTAGGCTACCGTTTCAGCCTGATCGCCTGGCGCTAGCCCAGCCATGGTGCTTCCCCGCGACCTAAGCCCGCACTGTGCCGCGACAGGTGGCCCGGACCAGCAGCGGGCCCGTGGCGAAAAAAGATCACGGATTCAGGGGAACAGCTTGCCGCATATCCAGCTGCGCCCAGGGGCGTCCCCGGGGGCGTCGCCGGGGGCCAGTTCGAAGATGGTGCGATCGTGCAACCGGAACGGCATGTTCTGCCAAAACTCGAACCGGTCGGGGAGGACCCGGTATCCCGACCAATGCGGTGGGCGCGGAATATCTTCGCCCGGGAATTTCTCCTCGAACTCATGCAGACGACGTTCCAGTTCGGGTCGGTCCGACAGCGGCCGAGACTGATCCGACGCCCAGGCGCCGAGGCGGGAAATACGGGGACGGGTCGCGAAATAGGCGTCCGACTCGGCGGCGGTGACGGCTTCCACCGAACCTTCGATACGGATCTGACGCCCGAGCGATTTCCAGTAAAACAGCAGAGATATCAATGGATTGTTGAGCAGCTCGTTGCCCTTGCGGCTATGCGTGTTGGTGAAGAAAACGAACCCCTTTGGGTCGACCCCTTTTAGGAGAATCGTTCGGGCGGACGGTTTTCCACCCGGTCCCACGGTGACCACGGTCATCGCATTTGGGTCCGACGGCTCGCTGGCCTCCGCCTCGGTCATCCAGCGATGGAACCACGCGAACGGATCGGTTTCGGTTTGGCCGGTACCGGTCATGCGAAGCCCAACAGGTTCATGTGCCTTAACTCCGTCATCGCCTGGCCCTTTCAAGGCCGTGCACATCGGCCGGGAAGTTGCTACGTCCTCGTGTGTCTCGCAATGACGATGGCGGCCGTGCCGCCTGGTCCATTGATCGAGACGTCAACTTCCCCGCTTGCCAGTACCCGGAATCGTTGAAACGGATCACATCTCATGTCATGGCTGGGCGTGATCCGGCCATCTCTACCAGCACGGTGCGGCGGTAAATGGGCGGGTCAGGCCCTATATTAAGGCCGATGCACGCCGCTTTTCTCGTCATGGCCGTCCCCCGACTCGATCGGGGGACGGCCATGACGCGTAAATTGAGGTGCGAGCCTCGTAACTTAGCGCTATGGGATCACGCTCGGCCATGACGATTTAGCGACAACGATTCGCGGTTTACCGATAGCGAGCGCTGGTCCCTATTGCCCGGCGATGGGCCTATGTGTCACGACAGATCGACGACATTCTCACGATGCGACGTTTTGCCAGAGGATAGACATGGCTGATAGCGCCCCTTCGTCCGTCTCCCAGCCAGGGAATCTCATGAGCGGCGGGGGAAATCTGCTGGTGGGCAAGCGTGGCGTCATCATGGGCGCGGCGAACAACCGGTCGCTGGCCTGGGGAATCGCCGAGGCTTGCGCGGCGCAGGGGGCGGACCTGGCGTTCACCTACCAGGGGGAAGCGCTTGAACGGCGCGTGAGGCCACTGGCCGCATCGATTGGCTCTGACCACCTCGTGTCCTGCGATGTGGCCGACGAAGCCAGCATCGATGGTGCGTTTCATGCGATCGCGTCGCGCTGGAGCAAGATCGATTTCGTGGTGCATGCGATCGCCTTCGCCGACAAGACCTATCTTCGCGGCCGCTATGTGGACACGCCGCGGGCGGCGTTTCTGCAGGCGATGGACATCTCCTGCTACTCACTGCTCGCCGTCGCACAGCGGGCGCTGCCGCTGATGCGGCCCGGCGCGAGCATCCTCACGCTGACCTATTACGGCGCCGAGAAATGGATCCCGCACTACAATGTCATGGGCGTGGCGAAAGCCGCGCTGGAAGCCTCGGTTCGCTACATGGCGGCCGATCTCGGCACCGCGGGAGTGCGGGTCAACGCGATTTCGGCAGGACCGGTCAAGACCCTCGCGGCGTCGGGGATCAGCGATTTCCATTACCTCATGCGTTGGAATCAATTGAACGCGCCGATGCGTCGTAACGTAACGATCCAGGAGGTCGGCGGCGCCGCGGTCTACCTGCTGTCGGATCTCGCGAGCGCCGTGACGGGGGAGGTGCACCACGTCGATTGCGGTTATCATGTCGTCGGCATGAAACACCCGGAGGCGCCGGATATCGCCGTCGAGCAGGGATGAGCCACAACACCTTCGGCCATCTTTTTCGGGTCACCACCTGGGGTGAAAGTCACGGGCCGGCGATCGGATGCGTGGTCGACGGTTGCCCGCCGCGGTTGCCATTGGCCGAGGCGGACTTGCAGCCCTGGCTGGATCGGCGCCGCCCAGGACAATCGAAATTCACAACCCAGCGGCAGGAGCCTGATCAGGTTCGCATCCTGTCGGGTGTGTTCGAGGGCGTGACGACCGGAACACCGATCGCGCTGACCATCGAAAACGTGGATCAACGGTCGCGCGATTATTCCGAGATCGCGGCATCGTTCCGGCCCGGCCACGCCGACCTTACCTACAACCTCAAGTATGGCGTGCGCGATTACCGTGGCGGCGGCCGGGCCTCGGCGCGGGAAACCGCGATGCGGGTCGCGGCAGGCGGCGTCGCCCGCCGGGTGTTGGGTGACAGCGTGCGAATTCGCGGAGCACTGGTGCAAATGGGCGCGTCGCTGGTCGACCGGCGCCGGTGGGACTGGTCCGCCGTTGACCAGAACGCATTCTTTTGTCCCGACCCCGTCGCGGCAACGGAGTGGGAGACAATGTTGACGTCTGTGCGAAAGTCCGGCTCTTCCGTCGGCGCCGTCATCGAGGTCGTCGCCGAAGGTGTGCCCCCCGGACTGGGCGCTCCGATCTACGGCAAGCTCGACGCCGATCTCGCCGCCGCGCTGATGTCGATCAATGCGGTCAAAGGTGTGGAGATTGGCGATGGTTTCGCCGCCGCCGCGCTGTCCGGTGAGGCCAACGCCGATGAGATGCGGATGCGGGACGGGTTCGTCGACTTCGGTTCCAACCATGCCGGCGGAATTCTGGGCGGTATTTCCACCGGCCAGCCGATTGTCGCGCGGTTCGCGGTCAAGCCGACGAGCTCGATCCTGACACCACGTCACGCTGTCGACCGGAGCGGCCAGGATGTCGAGGTCAGCACGAAGGGCCGGCATGACCCGTGTGTTGGCATCCGCGCGGTTCCAGTGGGTGAGGCAATGCTGGCCTGCATTCTGGCCGACCATTTGCTGCGCCACCGCGCGCAGAATCCGGACGCGCCGTCGGTGGCTCGGCTGCCCCGGAATTAGGCCGCCACTCAATTTACGCGTCATGGCCGGGCTTGACCCCATAGCGCTAAGTTAAGAGGCCCGCACCTCAATTTACGCGTCATGGCCGGGCTTGACCCGGCCATCAATCGCCGCACGTGCCTTGACAGATGGCCGGGTCAATCCCCCGATCAAGTCGGGGGACGGCCATGACGAGAGAAGCGGCGTGCATCGGCCTTAATTTAGCGCCTATGGTGTCAGGCCCGGCCATGACGCATGAATTGAGATGCGCGTCCCTTAACCTGGCGCCCATGGGGCCTGACGCGAGGATCAGTCGACGCGCACTGCGTCAATGCAGGCCAATCCCTTGAGAACCACGACACCATCGAAAGCAATTTGCAACGATCGGCGGTGCATGAGCGAAGCCCCACGATGTCCTCAACGGAGCACGATAATGCTTAAGACTCTGACCGCCGTCTGCATGCTGTATGGCGCGATGCAATGCGCGGCTTACGCTGATTGCACGGCCGAGGTCGCGATGACCAAGGGCTCCGACGTGTCTGACGTTCTGTCGGCGAAGTTGTCGACCAAGGCTGACGAAGCTTCGAAAATGATGTCGGAAATGGGCGACATCATGGGAACCGGAACGGTCAACGAACAAACCTGCACGAAGCTCGATGCCTTGATGGTGCGCGCGAAGAGTTTGTAACGGCCCAGCATTCTCGAGAACAGCGTCGCGCGTAGGGTCAGCGCCCAAACCCAACGAGGAACCGCGCCAGCAGCTCACCCAGAACGGAGGTGTTATAGCCTCCTTCCTGGATGATCGCCGTTGGAACTCCAAGAGCACCGATTCGCTCCCCCGCGCGAGCGAAGCCGTCTTCGGTCACGGACAATGCGTTGAGCGGCTCGTGCTCCGAGGCATCGAAGCC
>JBEKGV010000337.1:0-5476 GCA_050012615.1 Acetobacteraceae bacterium
CGTGCGGTCCTGCGCGGCGCGCTGGAGGTCGTTGGGATCGGACGGCGCGGCGTCTCCAACCGGCGCGGCGGGCAGGCCAAGCGCGCCACGCCTGGCCTCGACACCGACCATGAAGCCCTTGAGATATTCCTGCTGTTCCGTTGAGAACGTGTCGTCGGTCATTATTCGGCCGGCTGCCCCATGGTGGCGGGCTCCGGCGCGGCCGGCTCACGGCCGAACGTGACGTAAAGACCAAGACCGGTGAACACCAGGCCGCCGACGAGGTTGCCAAGCGTCACCGGGATCTGATTCCAGATCCACCAATCGGCGAGGCTCACGTTGGCGCCCATCATCATGCCGGCCGGGATGATGAACATGTTCACCACCGAGTGCTCGAAGCCTTGCGCGAAGAAGGTGACGATCGGCATCCAGGCGCCGGCGATGCGGCCGATGGTCGATGACGAACTCATCGCCATCACGACGCCGAGGCAGACCATCCAGTTGCACAGGATCGCCTTGACGAAGACGGTCAGCATGCCGGCCGCGCCGAAATGGGCGTATCCGATCGTCTTGGCCTCGGCGATCTGGACGATGCGCGCGGCGATGCCGGAGGGTTCGACCTGGCCCGCGTTCGTCAGCGCGATCACCAGCAAGGCCGCGTAGAACACGCTGCCCACCAGATTGCCGGCGAACACCCAGGACCAGTTGACCAGGACGGTCCCCGGAGTGGCACGGCCTCGCAACGTGGCGAGCGGGAGCAACGCGAAGCTGCCGGTAACGAGTTCAAGGCCGAGCAGGACGATCATCACGAACCCGACCGGGAAGATCAGCGCTCCGACGATGGGCTGGCCGGTCTGCACGGTGGCGCCGATCGCCAGGCTGGTGGCGAAGCCGAGCAGCGCGCCGGAGAGGACGCCGCGAACCAGCAAATCGAGCGGACCAAGCCCGGATTTGGCAACGCCGGCCTGGACCATGTTCTCGACAATGTCAGTCGGTTTGAGGGAATCCATGTTCAGCGGTCCTCTATCATGCCGGTGTTCGAGGCAAGCCCCGTGCCAGCAAGGCTGGTGGTAAAACGGGCAGAACCGGGATTTCTCCCGGGACTGGTGCTCGATTTCCAGCCGGTGCAGACTAATAATACGTCAATGGACGGGTGCAACCAACTGGGCGCGCCGGAGGTCGCTGATTTTCTGTGCTGACGGATGAAACGAGAGCGGATAGGGTCTGGTCGGAATCCTGGCGGCAAGGGGCGCCATGAGGGTTGAACCCGGATTACACGGAGCAACACCGGTCGCCGAACTGATTGACCTATCGGTGCGGCCATCCACCCCATCATCACCGGCCCTGGCCCTGGACCTGCACCGGCGATCGGACACGCGCCTGGCCGTTTGGCGGAGCGTGGGATCCTCACACATAGTGCCGTCGACCGGGATGGGCGGAGCTCAAAGCCCGTGGTAGGCAGAGTTCAGAACGCCATGCCCAGGACGAGAGACCGGCCGAATGGGGAACTCCAGGCGCCGCACAACGTATTTGGCGATAAAAGCGACGCTTTGACTGAAATCACCACAAAGAGGCGATGCGTGTGAACCCACATAATTTCGTGCTGGCCGTTGGCGTTCTCATTTTGGCGCTCGCCGTCATTTGGCTCGTGGGAAATCTCCCCAGCGTTTGACGGCCGTTTGGGGCCGCCCAGAGATGGTGAAGCGAGAAGCTTGACAGGCAGGTGAGAAACCGGACACTCTTTGGCATTAAATAAAAAGCGGTCGAACCGGTTTGAGACGGCCGCCCCAGGGGTGCGGACATGAAATTGCGCTATTTTTGGGCGGCGATGGCCGCTACGACGACATTTCTCCTCCTTTGGCTCATGGTCGGCGACCTGATCACCTGACGACCGCCGACGGTCCAGGATGCGGCCTGACCCTCCAGCCCCGGGATCGCGCCCCGGGATCGCGTCAGGATGTTCAGGGGTGCTCGAGTCCGCTTGCCTTGAGTGCCTGCTCGGCGGCCTCGCTTCGCAACTGCGCCAGCAACGCCCGTCCGGCCGCCGGAGATTGGGCGGATGCGGGGATGGCGGCCGCATAAATCGTGTAGTTCTGCAATTCTGCGGGCAGGGGACCCACGAACGTCACGCCGCTCACCGCGCGCAGCTCGCTGATCTGCTGTAATCCGAGCGCCACCTCGCCGTTGGCAACGCGTGAAGCGACAAGACCGCCGGGAACCAGTACCGTCTTGCGCCTGATCGCATCGCCGATGCCCATACGGTCGAACAGTTTGGCGAGGTAGATCCCGCTGGAGGCGCCGGCGGCGGGATCGACGTAAGCGATCGAGGGAACGGCGAGCAGGGTCTGTTTGAACGCCTCGACCGAGCTGATGTCGGGCACTGGCGCACCCTGTTTCACGACAGCTCCGATCCCCGCTTTCGCCACTGGCGTCACCGTCTCCGCGACCACCTTTCCCTGGGCCGCCAAAGTATTCAGCGCCTGAGTCGGCAGGATGACGAGATCGATTGCCTCGCCGCGCTGAACGCGAGCGGCGACGCCTCCGGCGGTGTCGTTTGAGATGGCGAGCGTCGTGTGTGTCCTGGCTTCGTAGGCCGGAGCCAGGGCCAGCAGCACGGGTTTAAAAGCGCCGGCGGTCACGACCGTGACATCGGCGGCATGGGCGTGGGAGGCGGCGTTCAGGAACGCGGCGAGTGCCACGACAACGGTGCAAGCGGTTCGGCATGGCCGGATGGGCATTCGATTGCTTCCTCTGGAATGGCTTCCGGGCGCCAGCCTAGTCCCGGCCACGCGTCGGGTCTCGGGCGGGGGACGGTGTCGAATGCAACGACCCGAATGATCGGGATCCGTTCAGGCGTTGAAGGATCGATTCAAATTTTTATGCAGACCCGTGCCGCCGCGCTCTCTCCCGCGCAGAAATTTCCGGGACAACAGTCGGTGTCCTTGGAACACTTCGCGCCCGCATCCGAGCAAGCCATCCGCATCGACTTAGCTGAGATCATTCTCAACAAAACCTCAGACGCTGACGCGGCACCCGCCGAGTCGCCGCGGCGATTCGCGGCGTGGACCGTCGCGGGGAGCGACGATGCCGCGAGGCTCGACGCCAGGACAATCATTACGAGCTTACGCATGAACAAACTCTAGGACGGAAGTAACATTCGCGCAAATCGCAGGTCTGCTCCCGCGCCGTGGTGGCCTGTGCCGCACGCGGATATCCGCGCCTCGCCGGGGGAATGTCCACGCCTCGCCAGGTGACGATTGTCATCGAACCGTCAGTTTATCGCAATCGATCCGTCATCGGCGGCTGATAGCCCACCTGATCCTCTGGGGACAGGAGACTGAAATGCACAAAGTACTCGTCGCGGCCGCGGTCGCGATCGGATTCGCGGCACCGGCGCTGGCCGCATCCGATTGCCCAAACGACGGAGTCGTGCGCTTCGGAGTCGAACCGTTCGATACCGCGACCAAACTGATCCCGATCTACGATCACATCGGCAAGTTGCTCGGCGAGAAGCTCGGCTGCGAGGTCAAGGTCTTCGTGACCACCAACTACAACGCCGAGATCGAGGCGATGCGCGCCGGCAAGCTGGAGGTCGGTGAGTTCGGCCCGCTCGGCTATGTACTGGCGCATCAGGTCGCGAAAGCCGAGGCCGTCGCCGCTTTCGGCGATAAGGACGGCAAGCCTGACAGCTATTGGGCCAGTCTCGTCACCTTCCCAAACTCCGGCATCAAGACCGTGGCCGATATCCGCGGCCATTCTTTCGCGTTCTCCGACCCGGCATCGACGTCGGGCCATTTGTTCCCGGCCTACGGTCTGCGCAAGGTGGGAATCGACCCCGACAAGGACATCAAGCCGATCTATGCCGGCAGTCACACCTCATCATTCGAGGCGCTTTATAACCACAAGGTCGACGCCGGCGAACTGAACAGCGAGCAGTTGCAATCGGCGGAACAACGAGGCCACTACAAAGATGGCGACCTCGTATTTCTGTGGAAGTCCGACCCAATCCCCACCGACCCGATCACGGTGCGCGGAGATTTGCCGCCCGAGTTCAAGGCACGCCTGATCGCTGTGTTGCAAACGTTCAATTTGGAATCGTTGCCGGAAGCCGATCGGAAGATCATGGGGTTGAGCGGCACGCGCTTCGTGCCGCAGACCGATGGCGCCTATGACGGGGTCCGCGACCTGGTCAAAACGCTGCACATCGACCTCGACAAACTTAGCTGATCCGTGCCGCCGCTGCTGGCGGTCCGCGAGCTGTCGCTCAGCTATCCTGACGGGAAGCGCGCGCTCGCGGATGTCAATCTGGAGGTGCGGCCTCGCGAACTGACGGTGCTGCTTGGCGGCAACGGCTGCGGTAAGACCACGCTGCTCCGCTGCATCATCCATGCTTTGACGCCCACGTCGGGGGAGGTGTGGCTGGACGGCACCGAACTGACGAAGCTGTCGGGCGAGGCCTTGCGCCATGCGCGGCTGGACATCGCCATGATCTGGCAGCAGGCGCATTTGATCCGCCGCCGCGGCGTGGCGGCCAATGTCGCGGCGGGCGCCCTGGGGCGGCATCAGACGTGGTGGACCGCGTTTGGCGGCCTGCCCGCGACGGAGAAATGGGCCGCTCGCCTGTATCTGAACGATGTCGGCCTTGGACATTTGGCGGGCCAGCGCGCCGGCACTCTGTCGGGTGGTCAGGCGCAACGGGTGGCGATCGCCCGCGCGTTGGCCCAGCAGCCGCGGCTGCTGCTGGCGGATGAACCGGTGGCGAGCCTGGACCCGGAAGCGGCGCATGGGATCATGCGCCTGCTTACGCAACTGGCGCATCGTGATGGGCTGGCCGTGCTGTGTGTGCTGCATCAGGTGGACCTCGCCTACGATTACGCCGATCGGATCGTGGGCATGCGGGCCGGCCGGATCGCGTTCGACTCGCCGCCCGCTTCGCTGCCTCGCGACCAGGTGCGCGACCTTTATCTGGCGGATGCCGCATGAGCGGCGAGGTCTTGCCGGCCACACACTATCGCTCCTGGGCGTTTGCCATCGGCATCGCATTACGGAGTGTCATCGTCTTGCTTGGCTTCGGGATCGTGGTGCAGGCGCTGGTGGTCGTGCAGGCACGGCCTCAGGACCTGATCACCGGTCTCCACGGCATGGCGGACATCATCGGCAGAGCGATGCCGCCGGACTTCTCGCGGCTGCCGGACATGCTCTGGCCCGCGTTGGAGACCGTCGATATCGCGATTTTTGGCACCGTGGCGGGTGTGTGCATGGCGGTGCCATTGGCGGTGCTCGCGGCCTCGAATGTCACGCCGTCGCGCGTCGTGTATTACGTCTCGCGCGGCATCATTGGCGTGGCCCGCTCGGTGCCCGATCTGGTCTGGGCTTTGCTGTTTGTCACCGCCGTGGGTCTGGGCCCGTTTCCTGGCGCTTTGGCGCTGTCGGTGCATTCGGTCGGAATGCTGGGGCGATTGTGCGCCGAAACGATCGAAAACATGGACATGGCGCC
>JBEKGV010000338.1:0-5453 GCA_050012615.1 Acetobacteraceae bacterium
GCGCGGTGTTGCTGGCCAACCATGGACCAGTCGTCTCGGGAGCGACTTTGCTGGATGCGGTCTACGCGGCGGAAGAACTGGAAGAAGCCGCGAAGCTGTACCTGACTTTACGCGGCAGTGCGCCGCGTGTCCTGACATCCCCGCAGGTAGATGAACTGCTGGAGACGTTCGGCCAGGCCTGAAACGTCTCCAGCAGTTCAATAGCGATATCAGGTGCTCGGCGACTCAGACGGAGCAGCCTCAGGCATCGGCGCGGGTGGAGCGGACTTCTTGCGTGCTTTGCGCATCGCTTTCTTCGGCGCCGCCTTTTTCGCGATCTTCTTCACCGCGGCCTTGCGTCCCGCCTTCTTCGCGGCGGCCTTTTTCGGCGCCGCCTTTTTCATGGCGGCATTACGTCCGGCCTTCTTCGGCGCGGCTTTACGTCCGGCTTTCTTCGCGGCGACTTTCCGGGCTTTTTTCGGCGCGGCCTTTTTCGCGGTCTTCTTTACCGCGGCCTTGCGTCCCATCTTCTTCGCGGCGGCCTTCTTCGGCGCTGCCTTTTTCATGGCGGCCTTACGACCGGCTTTCTTCGGCGCGGCTTTACGTCCTGCCTTCTTCGCCGCTTTCTTTCCACCGGCGCGCATCGCCAGAGCCTGAGCGCGCGGTGTCTCGTCTGTTGTGGTATCGTCGCTGTTCACGCCTGGGAACTCCCTGTTGCCGGTGCCATGGCCGAATGGCCGTCGTGACCGGTGTCGTTACGAAGTCGAAAGATAGATGGACCGCGAAGCCGCACGATCCAGGTCGAAGCCCGCACCTTACGAGACGTTTTCAAACACGAGGTCATGGTGTTTGACCGTCGTTTCGATATCAGGACCGGACGAGCGTCCATGGACGTCCTTATCACTCTGACGTTTTCGACTCGGTTGCACGAATCGATTCCACTCTACCTGTTTCGCTTCTCGACATCTGACGTGCCGATGTCAACGATAAATTATCGAAAGAACAAAAAAATCGCCGCGGTGTGTTGCCGCGGCGATGTCATATCGGTGTGGAAAATGTCTGTCAGCCGCGTTTGTCGATGGGTACGAACTTCAGATTTTCGGGTCCAACGTAGTTCGCGGTAGGCCGGATCAGCTTGTTGTCGATCCGTTGTTCGATCACGTGCGCGCCCCATCCGGATGTGCGCGAGATCACGAACAAAGGCGTGAACATCGAAGTTGGCACGCCGAGCATGTGGTAGGAGATGGCGCTGAACCAGTCGAGGTTGGCGAACATCTTCTTCGCATCCGACATCGTTGCCTCGATCCGATCGGCTATGTTGAACAGCCGGAGATCACCCGCCTGTTCAGACAACCGCCGCGCGACCTTCTTGATCACCTCGTTGCGGGGATCGGAGATCGTATAGACGGCGTGACCGAATCCGATGACGACCTCGCGATTTGCCACGCGCTTGCGGATGTCCGCCTCGGCTTCGTCGGGTGAGGCATAGCGGTTCTGGATTTCGAACGAGACTTCGTTGGCGCCGCCATGTTTTGGGCCGCGCAATGCACCGATGCCGGCGGTAAGAGCGGAATACATGTCGGCTCCGGTGCCCGCGACGACACGGCAGGTGAACGTGGAAGCGTTGAACTCGTGCTCGGCATAGAGGATCAGCGAGGTATGCATCGCGCGCACGAACTCGGCGCTGGGTGCTCTGCCGTGCAGCAGGTGCAGAAAGTGCCCGCCGATGGAATCGTCGTCCGTCTCGACGTCGATGCGCTTGCCGTTGTGCGCGTAGTGGAACCAATACAGCAGCATCGATCCGAGCGATGCCATCAGCCGGTCGATGATGTCGCGCGCGCCGGGAACGTTCTGATCGTCCTTTTCCGGCAGCACGCAGCCCATCGCGGACAGTCCGGTGCGCATCACGTCCATCGGATGCGACGCGGCTGGCAATGCCTCCAGCGACGCTTTCACGGCCGCCGGCAGGCCACGTAACGAGATCAGCTTCGCCTTGTAGTTCCTCAGCTCGGCGTGCGTGGGCAGTTTGCCGTGCACGATCAGAAAGGCGATTTCCTCGAACTCACAGACATCCGCGACGTCGAGAATGTCATAGCCGCGGTAGTGCAGGTCGTTGCCCGAGCGGCCAACGGTGCACAGCGCGGTGTTGCCGGCGACGATCCCGGACAGGCCGACACCTTTTTTCGCGCGGTTCGGTAACGCTGTTTCGCTCATGGGTCAGGTACTCCTTCGGAAGACATATGCTTTCAGAACACGGGTGCTGTCAGAAGACGGGTGCTTTCAGAAGACTGGTGCGGTCAGATAGTGCGAGGCCTTCAGATAAGTCCTGGCTTGCCGGCCGCCAGCGTGCCCGCGGGCAGCGCGACGTTCAACTGATGCAGTTCACCCGCCGGCAGACTGGCCACTGATTGCGCGGCCTCCAGGAACCGGGAAGCTTCGCGTGCGGTGACGATGCCGTTCGTCAGTGTCAGGAATTTTCCGATGTAATCATCCCGGCCGAAGGGGCGCGCGCCCAGTGGATGAGCGTTGGCGACGGCCATTTCGTCGACGAATTTGGTGCCGTCGCGCATGAAGATCTCGACGCGTCCACCAAACGACAGCTCGTTCGGATCGGTCGAGCGATAGCGGCGGGTCCACTCGGGATCCTCGGTCGTCTCGATCTTCTGCCAGAGCCGCACCGTGTCCGCGCGCCCCACACGTTTCGGAGCGTAACTATCGACGTGATGCCATTTGCCGTCCTGCAGCGCGACCGCAAAGATATACATGATCGAATGGTCCAGCGTCTCCCGGCTGGCTTTCGGATCCATCTTCTGCGGGTCGTTCGCGCCGGTGCCGATCACGTAGTGGGTGTGATGGCTGGTGTGGATCACGATTTTCTCGATTTGTTCGAAGTCGTCGATCTTCTCACGCATGCGGAACGCGAGATCGATCAGCGCCTGCGACTGATATTCGGCGCTGTGTTCCTTGGTGAAGCTGTCCATGATCGCGCGCTTGCGTTCACCAGGGGCGGGCAACGGCACATGGTAATCAGCCTTCGGACCGTCCAGCATCCAGGCGATCACGCTGTCTTCGCCTTCATAGATCGGCGAGGGCGCACCCTCGCCACGCAGCACACGGTCCACCGCCTCGACCGCCAGCTTGCCCGAATGCGCCGGAGCATAGGCTTTCCACGAACTGATTTCGCCTTTGCGGGACTGGCGGGTCGTGAAGCTCACATGCACGGCTTGCTGCACCGCCTGATAGATCACCTCCTGCTTCAACCCCAGCAACGCCCCTATTCCAGCCGCCTGCGCCGGGCAAAGATGACCGATGTGATCGATCTTATGCTCGTGCAACGAGATCGCACGGACCAGGTTGATCTGGATTTCATAGCCCGTCGCGATGCCGCGGATCAGATCGCGCCCCGACTTTCCCGTGGTCTGCGCGACCGCGAGGATCGGCGGGATGTTGTCGCCGGGATGCGAATATTCGGCCGCGAGAAATGTGTCGTGCATGTCCAGTTCGCGCACCGCCGTGCCATTCGCCCATGCGGCCCATTCGGGCGCCACGCGTTTGGCGGCTGGCACTCCGAACACTGTCGCACCGCCTTTGTGCGGGCGAGCCAGCGCCATACCGCGCGCCGAAACGACCGGTCGGCGGTTGATCGCGGCGATCGCCACGGACGCATTGTCGATGATGCGATTAACGATCATCGCCGTCACATCCTTATCGACAGCGACTTTGTCCGCGGCCACTCCGGCGATCTTCCAGGCGAGTTGATCCTCGCGCCGCAGATCGTCCTTGGACGGGTGGACCCTGACGTCATACGTGATCATTCGTTCCTCCATTCGGGGCGGCCCATTGGGGACAGCCCATCGGGGCCAGCAATGGACAGCGAAGCTGTTCCCGCACATGTTCGTGGCCGGTGATTGCTTCCTAAGGTCGTGCTTCTCCCGCCGCAAGCGCCATCACCGCACCGAAGGATGCATATATATAAGTGTCAACTCTGTTCGACCCAACTCTGTTCGACCACGTGATCACCGGCACCGTCGTCACCTCCGATGCGATCATGCATGAGGGTTATGTGGCGGTGCGCGGCGAAACCATTGCCGCGATAGGGCAGGGGGTACCGCCACCTGCATCGGCAACGATCTCTCATGGCGACAATCTGATTCTTCCGGGACTGGTCGACGGTCACATGCATACCTCGTCCTCCACCGGTTGGCCGGGGATTGAGACCGCATCCCGATCGGCCGCTGCCGGCGGAGTGACGACATGTTGTGACATGCCGTACGACGTGCCGCTCCCGGTGACTGACGCGACCCTTCTGCGCGACAAGATCGACTGGGTCGAGCGTACGTCGCATGTCGATATGGCTCTGTACGGTACGATCACAAAGACCGGGGGCGTGCACGCGATTCCGGAACTGGCGGCGAGTGGAGTTTCGGCCTTCAAACTGTCCACCTATGAATATGATGCTGTCCGGTTCCCGCGCATCGATCATCCCACGATGCTGGCCGCGTTCCATGCGATCGCGAAGACCGGATTGCCGGTAGCTATCCACAACGAAGATCAGGAACTGGTCGAGGCTCTCACGGCCGAAGCGCGCGCCGCCGGCCGTACTGACCCCATCATGCATTGCCGTACCCGGCCGCCGTTGGCCGAATCGATGGCCGATCTGGAAATTTTCGAGATGGCGCTGGAGACGGGTGCGCATGTGCACATCGCGCACTCATCGATCGCGCGGGGGTTCACTCTGGCCGAGCATTTTCGCCGGTTGGGCGCGAAGACCACCGGTGAGGCATGCATCCACTATCTGTGCATGACAGAGGACGACATTGTTCGACTGAAGGGATTTGGCAAGTGCAATCCACCGTTCCGCACCGCGGCCGAGGTCGAGCGGATGTGGGGCTGTCTGCTCGCGGACAAGATCGCTTACATCTCGACCGACCATGCACCGTGGCCGCGGGAGCGCAAGACGCTCGACGATATTTTCGCGTGCGGTGCGGGACTGACCGGGCTGCAGAGTTTCGCGCCGTTGATGTTCACCCTGCTGGACGAGCGTGGTCTGTCACCTATGCTGATGGCGACCTACTGCGCGGAGCGCAGCGCCAAATTGCATGGGATATGGCCGAAGAAAGGCGCCATCCGTATCGGTTCCGATGCCGATCTGGTCGTGCTGGAGCGTGGCGATTTCAGCTTCGACGAAACAACGCTGGTGGATCGGCCGGAGATGAACTGGTCCCCGTATCACGGCCGTTCGATGCGAGCGCGGGTCGCCGCTACATGGTTGCGCGGGCGAATGATCTGGGATGGTGCCGCCGTGTTGGCGAGACCTGGCGATGGGCGGTTCGTGCCGCGGCAAAGCGGGTGATGTCCGCTAGCGGACAAGCCCGATCTGCTCGCGCCGGGATTGCACGGTCAATTCGTCCAGCGACTCGGCGACACGATCGAGCATCTCGTCGATTTCGTCCGTCGAGATAACCAACGGCGGA
>JBEKGV010000339.1:0-5445 GCA_050012615.1 Acetobacteraceae bacterium
TGCCTTCCGCACGTATCCTCGACTATCCGCATCAGCACCTGCGCCCGATCTGAATAAAGTTTCGTTCCCATACCAATATAAATGTTGCCGTTGATCTTCATCGTGTTGGGCGCGTTGTAGCGGTCGACCGGCAACTCGGCCGTGTAGCACAGGAAATCGACCGCCTGCTGACCTTGCGTATCAACAATACGCAGACGATCGCCTGCCTCGAGCCGGGCGGAGAAACGACCACCGGCCGGAATGATCCGCCGTGAGATCTCGCCGGGAAGCGCGGTGCCGCTCATGAATTCACGCCGCGAGCAAAGCGGCCGGCGGAATAAGCGGGCTGTCGGCGAGCACTTGCTTACCCGAGCGCAGCGCGAAGGCGGGTGTGAGCATCCGGTCGGCGATGACTTTCTCGCCGCTGTTGTCGGACAGGGTAAAGCGGCCCTTCAGCAGGTCCAGCACGGAAATGTCGGCTTCCCGTCCAACGGCCAGCGCGCCGAGCGTGTCCTCCAGCTTCACCATGCGGGCTGGATTGCTCGTCACCGTCGCCACGATCTCGGGCAGGCTTAAGCCAAGCGCCATCAATTCGGTCATCGCGTGGGTCAGATTGAAGGGTGCGACACCGAAGAACGGATTCTCCTCTCGCGTCGCATCGGTCCCGGTATTGGGCGGACGCACGTTGTAGCCGTGCATGTCGGCGCCCAACGTATGAGGGCGAACGCCTGCCGTGATGGTGCGGCGAGCCATTTCGAAACTGAAATGAGAACCGTGACCGACATCCACGGTTACGCCGCGGTCCAGCGCTGCCCACACGACGGGGTGCACTTCCCCCGTCTCGGCCGATACGAAACCGCCGGGATGGCGAGTGAACGGATGCGCCAGCACATCGCCTGGCTCCATCAACGGCATCAGCGCGCGCACGACTTCATCGGGGTCGATCGTTACGCCGTCCTTTAGGGGCCAGAGTTGACCGAGATGAATGTAAAGCGGAACGCCCAGATCGCTGGCGATGCGCTTGCCCAGTTTGACGACCTCCAGGCCCCAGCGAGAGGCGCCGCCGATTTCGGCATGGGCCTTTACACCGCGCACGATATCCGAGTTGGCGCGGCCGGCACGGATCGTTGCTTTCACGTCCACCTGGTCGGGGCCATACAGCGACGGGTAGAGGTGACCCTCCATCCCGCCGACCAGATACATGGAAATGAAGCACAGCACGCGGCTTTCCGCGGGCTCGACGATGAAGTGACGGAAGCCCGGCAAGGTCATGCAACTCGGGCCGCCCTGGTCCACCAGCGTCGTGACGCCGGAGCGGACGCCGACGAGATCGGCATTGAGGCCGAAGCGCCCGGTGACATGCTGATAAACATGGGCATGCGTGTCGATCATGCCGGCGGTCACGACCTTGCCCGCGACGTCCAGCACCTGACGTGCCGTTTCGGCCGGGATCGCCGGTTCAATCGCGGCGATGAGCCCGTCGCGAACGCCGATATCGGCGACGCCGTCGCGCCCCGATGCCGGGTCGATCACTCGGCCGCCGCGCAGCAGCACGTCGAATTGTGCGTCCATCGGTTCCTCCGTAGGCTGGGGTTGGCGAGTATGGTGGCACGCTCGGGCGGCGCGCAAGCTAGGTGCTTAACTCACATGCAGCGAACGATCAAAATCTGGGCAGCTTGCGCGGGCGCTCGTGGCGCGGGGTGAAAGGATGACCATTATGAGTGACGTTGGCGAGGCGGCATGACGGCGGCGCGGCCTGGCGAGCAGCTTAAGCTCGGCGCTTTCTTCCATCCGACCGGGCACCATGTTGCCTCCTGGCTCGATGACAGCGCGCAGATCGATGCCGGCACGAATTTCCGCCACTACGCGGAGCTGGCGCAAATCGCGGAGAGCGCCAAGTTCGACCTGATGTTTCTCGCGGATGCGCTTGCCGTCCGTGACGGCCGGCCCGAGGCATTGTGCCGGTGGCCGCAATACATGGCGTATTTCGAGCCGGTGACGCTGCTGTCGGCCATCGCCCCGTTGACGACGCATCTCGGCCTCGTGGCGACGGCGTCGACCAGCTACAACGAGCCGTATAACGTGGCACGCAAGTTCGCGTCACTGGATTTGATCAGCGGTGGGAGGGCCGGCTGGAACGTCGTGACGTCGTCGAACCAGTCGGAAGCGTTCAATTTCGGTCGCGACGAGCATTATGAGCACGAAGAACGTTACCAGCGGGCCATGGAGTTCGCCGACGTCGTCCGCGGTTTGTGGAACAGCTGGGACGACGATGCTTTCATCCGCGACCGCTCCACGGGCATTTATCATGATCCCAAAAAGGTTCACGAACTGAACCACAAGGGCGTGCATTTCTCGGTCAAGGGACCGTTGAATGTCGCCCGCTCGCCGCAGGGTCATCCGGTGTTGTTCCAGGCGGGATCGTCAGAGATCGGCCGCGAGTTGGCGGCACGCACGGCCGAGGCGGTGT
The DNA here is from genome assembly GCA_050012615.1 of Acetobacteraceae bacterium. Taxonomy (GTDB): domain Bacteria; phylum Pseudomonadota; class Alphaproteobacteria; order Acetobacterales; family Acetobacteraceae; genus Rhodopila. The sequence continues at coordinate 2,450 of JBEKGV010000339.1, forward strand.
TCACGCCGCAAACCGTTATGGCCGCGGGACAGAAATTCTATGCCGACCTGAAGGGCCGGATGGGTAAGTATGGCCGCGACCCATCGCATCTGAAAGTGATGCCGGGACTTAACCCGATCGTGGGCGACACGCTGGCGGAGGCGCGCGATAAACATGCGCATCTGCAATCGCTGATCCATCCGGATGTTGGACTTGAACTTTTGTCCTACAGTCTCGGTAAATTCGATTTGCGGGGTTACGATCCCGATGGCCCTCTTCCCGCGGAGGTGGAGCGGCACAGCACCAACGCCGGGCACACCGGGTTTCGGCAGATCGTCGATTGGGCCAGGGAAGAGAACCTGACGATCCGTCAGCTTTACCAGCGTTTCGCCGGCGCTCGCGGGCAACGCACGGTGATCGGCACAGCGTCGATGATCGCGGACGAGATGCAAACATGGTTCGACGCGTATGCCGTCGATGGGTTTCTGATCCAACCGGCGACGTTACCGGGTGGGCTGAACGAATTCGTGGCGCGGGTCATTCCGGAATTGCGGAACCGGGGTTTGTTCCGGACGGAGTACGAAGGGACGACGTTGCGGGAAAGTTTGGGCTTGCCAAGGCCGGCGGGGTGGGAGCGCGGGGGATGACGTTGCGGGAGCGCCGGTGCCCAGAATCGTTGAGGCCCACGCATCTCCGCGTCATGGCCGGGCTTGACCCGGCCATCAATCGCGGCTTGGTGCTGGAAGAGATGGCCGGGTCAAGCCCGGCCATGACGTAACGACCCACCCATGACAGGTGTAACGACCATGAGTCGCGCTTTCGCGATCGTGAATACTAACCACTCACGACGAAATGCGCTTCGACGGGTTTGTTGGCGCGGCCGTTGATCGGCAAAATATCCTGTGGACAAGCCGAGAAAGCGGCGATCAAATCCATCTCGGCGCGCATCAGGATATAACAGCCGGGCGTCGACAGCGGCGGCTCGAACGAGAGTTCGCCCTCACCGCTCCACGGGATGTTCATGAACAAATTGAACGGACTGGGCGTTTCCGGCGGCGCAAGGCCGAGCTCGGCCAGAGCCGCCGCGAGGTTGTCGGTGCAGTTATCGTGATATTCACTGCAGCCGAGCTCCTGATAACGATAGCGATCGCAGGCGGCGATCAGCGTGTCGTGGACGCCGCACGTATCCTCCAGGATCGTTAGGATAGGACGCCGGTGGTTGGTCAACAGCGCATCGCCGATGCGGGGGATCATGTGGCGGTGCGTGGCGCGGCTGTGCTCCATCGACATGAATTCATGGAGATCGCGACGGTAAAAAGCCCAGGTGTCGACGACTTGCTGACCGTGGGTGTTGATGACTTTGATTGTTTGACCTTGGCGCATGAACGCGGCCTTGCCGCGGCGGGCCGGGATCGCGATCGGGTCTGACATGGCGGTCTCCGTCATTGGGCGGTGGGACAGTTTGACTGGCATGTGACTTGCTTTGCAAACGTTGGGTCCATTGGGGGGTCAGGACGTGGTTCGCTTGCATATCCTCCGGGCATGGTGCCCCATTTCGGCGTCCCGTCAGGTCGGGGCTCGACGCGAACAAAGGATCGGATAGGAGAACGTCATGCGAGTTTGGCCCTGGATCTACGCCGCCGTGGCGCTGTTGTTGCACGTTGGTGCGCGCGCCGACACACTGGACGATATCAAAAAGCGCGGCGAGATGGTGATCGGGTTGGAAGCCGCTTACGTCCCGTACGAGTCCATCAAGGATGGCCAGATCGTCGGCTTCGACTGTGAGATAGGCCAGCGTTTCGCCGATAAGCTCGGCGTGAAAGCGAAGTTCGTCGATACCGAATGGTCCGGCATCATCCCCGCGCTGTATACCAAGAAATTCGATGCCATTCTGTCCGGCATGACAATCACCAAGGACCGGTCGGAGAAAGTGCTGTTCTCGCAGCCCTATGCCGAGGCCTCGAACGTGGTGCTGATCCGGGCCGGCGACACCTCGATCACCTCAGCCGCCGATCTCTCCGGCAAGAAGGTCGGCTCTCAGTTAGGAAGCGCGGGTGCGCAGGTGGCGCAGCGTTTCGAGGCAGCGCTGAAAGAGCAGGGCAAGCCCGGCTATGCCGATTTCAAGCTATACGAACATTTCCCTGAGGCCTATCAAGACCTGCTGACCAAACGGCTCGACGGCGTAGTGAATTCGATGTCGACGCTGATGGTGGTGATGCAGGACCAGAAAGGATTGTTTAAAACGGTTGGCGGCATTCAGAACATCAAGGCGTTTGTCGGCATGGCGTTCCGCAAGGACGACACGGCGTTTCGCGATTTCGTCAATGCACAGTTCGCGGACATGAAAAAAAGCGGAGACCTTGCCAAACTGCAAATGAAATGGTTCGGCGCGACATTTGAAACGCCGGATGCCGTTCCGGCGGAGCTGCCCTGATCGATGCCAGCACCGCGAACGCGAGACTCCCAATCTGAATGAACCCGTTCGATTGGAACGTCGTTTGGTATGCGATTCCTTACCTCGCGGCGGGCGCCGTGGTCACACTGGAATTGTCAGCGCTCGGCATGATGTTTGGCACCACGGTCGGCGTCGTCGCCGGGTTGCTCAGCCTGTCGGATTATCGCCTGCTGCGTGGGATCGTCCGTGCCTATGTTTATTTCGTTCGCGGAACCCCCGCCCTCGTCCAGGTCTTCCTCGTCTATTTCGCCATGCCTCAACTGGGCCTTGAACTTTCGGCGTTCTGGAGCGGCGTGGTCGCGCTGTCGTTCAACGCCGGCGGATTCATCGCGGAAATCGTGCGATCCGGTCTGCAATCGATCGATGCGGGCCAGACCGAGGCCGCGAAATCGATCGGCATGACCAACCGCCAGGCCATCCTGTTCATTCTGTTGCCGCAATCTCTACGGCGTATCACTCCGCCACTTACCAACGAAGTGATCACGCTGGTGAAAAGTTCCTCGCTGCTGTCGGTGATTTCCATCTCCGAACTGACCCGGTCGGCGCAGGCCATTATCGCGGC
>JBEKGV010000340.1:0-5439 GCA_050012615.1 Acetobacteraceae bacterium
GCGCTCCGGCGGATGTCGCGGTGGCGATCAACCTCGCGGCGGATGTTTTCTGGGCCGATGCGGAGCGGCATCGCGAGGGTCGGCTGCAATTGCTCGACGCCCGCGTCACGATCATCACCGATGCCTTCGAGGCCCTCGTCAAGGCTGGCCACACCCATCCTGGGCCGGACGTTACCCGTCGGATGGCTGCCCGCTACAACGCCTTTCGCGAAGACCAGATGCACCTGTTCGATGGCGCCCATCACGTCGTCGATACGTTCCGCGCGCGGGGCGTTTTGCTGGCTCTGATCACCAATGGCGCCGCGGTTCCGCAGCGAGCGAAAGTGACGCGTTTCGATCTGACGCATCGTTTCCATCACATTCAGATCGAAGGTGAGCACGGCTTCGGCAAACCCGAGGAACGCGCCTATCGCCATGCGCTCGCGGCCTTGGGTGTCGAGGCGTCGGATACGTGGATGGTGGGCGACAACCTGGAATGGGAGGTTGTGGCACCGCAACGTCTGGGGATCCATGCGATCTGGCACGACGTGGTGGGGGAGGGGCTGCCGCAGGGCTCACCGATCCGGCCGGATCGGATCATACGGTCGTTGCCGGAACTGTTGAGTGGGATCGTTTGATGCCGAACGTGGTGCGGCTAAAGGCCGAAGCGACGTTGGCACTGTCCTTTAAACGTCATGGCCCGGCCCCCGCCTTCGCAGGGGTAAACTCGTCCGGGCCACCTGTAACAGCACCGTGCCGCGACAGGTCCCCCGGACGATCCCCCGATCACGTCGGGGAGGGGGATGACGTGGCAGGGGTGCGTGGGCTAGATCGGCTTACCAATCGGGAGGTTACCATGGGACAGACCATTCAGCTCAAAGCGAGCGACGGCTTCACGCTGGACGCTTATGTCGCCGGGCCGGCCAGCGCGGCGAAAGGGATCGTCGTGATTCAGGAGATCTTCGGCGTCAACCATCACATGCGGGACATGGCTGACCGGTTCGCGGCGGCGGGCTACGCCGTGGTCGCCCCCTCGCTGTTCGATCGCGTCGAGAAAGGTGTCGAACTTGGCTATACGCAGGCCGACATCGACTCCGGGCGCGGACTTCGGATGAAGTTGTCGGATGCCCAGGTAATGCTGGATGTCGAGGCGGCGGCGGCCCATTTGGCGGGCAAGAAACTCGGGATCGTCGGGTATTGCTTTGGTGGTACGGTCGCGTGGTGGGGCGCCACTCGCACCAACAAATTCGTGGCGTCCTCCTGCTGGTATGGCGGCGGTATCGCCGGGACCAAGGATGAGAAGCCGAATTGCCCGGTACAGATGCACTTCGGCGAGACCGATGCCTCGATCCCGATGACCGACGTGGACGCGATCAGGGCGGCGCAGCCGAAGGTCGACAGCTATGTCTACAAGGGCGCCGGACACGGGTTCGGCTGTGACGAGCGCGGCAGTTTCAGCAAACCCGACTACGAGCTGGCGCAGCAGCGCACGTTGGACTTTTTCGCCGGGAACCTCACCTGAATCAGGTAGGGGGCCTGATCTGACGGGTGCGGCCCTGTTTCGTCTGATAACGGGACGGGATCGCGGCGGGTGCCCGCGAGGCGAGCGGGACGGGCCGCATAAGCAGCGGCGGGGCGATCACGGCCTGGCCTGTCGATTGCATGCAACCATTCGCGCACGCAGCGTGCTAGAATGGCCATGTTCAACGTCGGGAAGCCCGCCTCATGACGTCGCCCCTCACCGCTTCCGCCGGCCTGCTTGATGGTTACGATACGAGTGGATTTTACTGCGAGATGCTCGACGGCGCGGCGCGCGATCCGAGGATAGCGGACGTGCTCGCACGGTTGCGCAAGGTCGATCCGGAAGATTTGCGCCGCCGCGCCGAAATCGCCGAGGCGGAACTTTACAATCTGGGAATCACATTCACGGTTTATTCGGATCGGGACGCGATCGATCGGATTTTGCCATTCGACCTGATCCCGAGAATTCTGACCGCGTCGGAATGGGACCATATTGAACGCGGCGTGCGCCAACGAGTCGCCGCGTTGAACGCGTTCCTCTGGGACATCTATCACGACAAGGCCATTCTGCGGGACGGGATCGTTCCGGAGTCGCTGGTACTGGGCAATGCCAACTACCGTCCCGAGATGGTCGGTCTCAACGTGCCGCACCACACCTATGTCCACGTCTGCGGGATCGATCTCGTGCGAGACGAGACGGGCGGATTTCTGGTGCTGGAAGATAATGCCCGCACTCCGTCCGGCGTTTCTTACGTCGTTGAAAATCGTCACATGATGGCACGAATGTTTCCCGATTTGTTCGACGGCATCGCGGTGCGGCCGGTGGGCGACTATGGGATGCGCCTGCATACCGCCCTGACCGAGATCGCGCCCTCGGGAGACGCCGATCCGCGTGTCGTCCTGCTGTCTCCCGGCATCTATAACTCGGCCTATTTCGAACACATCTTTCTGGCGCGCGAGATGGGCGTGCCGTTGGTGGAGGGCAGGGACCTGATCGTCGAAGATGGCCGTGTCTGGATGCGTACCACCGCGGGTCTCGCGCCGGTGCATGCGATCTATCGCCGGCTCAACGACGATTTCCTCGATCCGGACGTGTTCAATCCCGACAGCGTGCTCGGCGTGCGCGGGCTTATCGACGTGTGGCGGCGCGGGCGGGTCGCGATCGCCAACGCCGTCGGCACCGGGGTCGCCGACGACAAGGCGATTTACGCTTACATGCCTCGTATCATTCGCTACTATCTGTCGGAGGACGCGATCCTTTCCAATGTGCAAACGAATATCTGCGCCGAGCCTGAAGGCCTCGCCTATACGCTCGATCATCTGCATGAACTGGTGGTCAAGCCGGTCGGCGAATCGGGCGGCTATGGGATCATCATCGGCCCCCGCGCGACCGCTGAGGAACGCGCGGAATTTCGTGAGAAACTGATCGCGGATCCTGGGAATTTCATCAGCCAGCCGATGGTGAAGCTGTCGGTGTCGCCGACCTTGATGGGAAGCAGGCTCGCGCCGCGGCACGTCGATCTGCGGCCGTTCGCGGTCACCGGAAAAACCACCTGGGTGTTGCCCGGAGGCCTGACACGAGTGGCGCTGCGAGAGGGGTCGCTGGTGGTCAATTCCTCGCAGGGCGGCGGGTCGAAAGACACATGGGTGTTGGAATGAGCGAGTTGCCCGCGGGCCAGTCGCAGATGCAATCGCAGCAGCAGAGTTCCGGTGGGCCCGATGGCGAAACGCCGGAGCGACGCAGGAGCGGGCCGATTTTGCTGTCACGCTCCGCCGAGTGCCTGTTCTGGCTGGCACGATACATGGAGCGGATCGAGAACCTGGCACGGATTCTCGAAGTCACCGACACGTTCGTTCGCCATGGAGCGGACCAGTCGGGTTGGCTGTCGGTCGTTCAGATCAACGCGGACGAAAAGCGGTTTCTCGAGAGCCACAACGCCGCGACGGCCGATACCGTATTGCGGTTCTATCTGGCGGATCGCGAGAACCCGAGTTCGATCGCGGCGTGCCTGTTCGCGGCGCGAGAAAACGCCCGGACTCTGCGTCCGATGATCTCGACGGAGATGTGGGCGCAGATCAACGTGTTTTACAATCGCGCCCGCGAGCTCATGGCGGACGAGTCACGGCGGCCCGACGTCTCGCAAATCTGCGACTTTTTGAAAGAGGGCTGTCAATTCCACACCGGCATCACCGAAGGGACCTTTTTCCGCGACGAGGGATGGGCTTTTTATTCGATCGGCAAATATCTGGAGCGCGGCGACCAGACCTCGCGGCTGGTCGATATCAAGTACCACACATTGCTTCCCTCGGTGCGCGATGTCGGTGGCGCACAGGATGTCAACCAGTGGCACGCAGTACTGCGGGCCGCATCCGGATATCATGCGTTTCGGCGGGTCTATCCGAGTGGGATGACACCAGCGGCGGTCGCGGGATTTTTGTTGCTGAATCATTCGTTTCCGCGATCGATCGTGCAGAGCGTGCATCAGATCGAGACCTACCTGACACAGCTTGGCTCAGGCTATGGCCTCAGGGGAGCGAGCAAAGTGCTTGAGCAACTGGACGAACTGCGTGCTCCGGTGATGGATCAGTCGATCGAGCAGATCCTCAGCCGAGGATTGCACGAGTTTCTGGACTGGGTGCAGCTTCAGTTCATCGGCCTCGCCGCTTCGATGGCGGATTCGTTCTGGCGAAGGAAGGATGATGGAGTGAAGGAGGATGGCGGCAAGCAGGACGCGGAGTGATTGTTTGGTGGCGGGCGATGACTCTTGCCTTCATCGTCATGGCCCTTTCTCGCTCAGGTCAGAGGAGGCCATGACGATTTAGAATCTGCGTGCATCTGTCTTCATCTGCGTTCATCTTCGGTTAAAATTCCTGCGAACGTCAGAGCGCCGCGGACCTATGTCGGCCGGCAAAGAAATTAACCGCGGATGAACGCAGATGAACGCCGATAAAATCTTAGTGGAATACTCGTCATTGCTCACCGCGCTGGTGTGCGTGGTTGCGCCATTGGTCTGCCAGGAACGAGAAGCGCCTTCCGCCACCCTGTCTGCGTCTCGCGTTCGGTTTGCTCGGCGTGCCAGACATATGCGCGAAGACATATGGTCATCGAAACAAAATACCAAAATGGTGGTTGAAACGCGATACCTACGAACGCGCCGGAGGTCAGAAACACAGCCATCCCGCTCTGCACCGCGTCGGACATGTCCGCCACCCAGACAAGATCGGGCGACTTTCGGCATTTGCGTGACAGCCGCAGCAGACTGACCATGCTCGAGCCGGCGGCCAGCAGAAACATCGCCAGACCAGGCCAGCCGAGTTCGCCGAGCATCTCGAAATAAATGCTGTGCCAGGCACGCCCGTTCTCGACAGTGCCACCCGGGTTAGCGGCATCACCCGGCAGCATGATGGTGTTGATCCCGTATGCGTCGAAGCTGCCGCCCAGTGGATGAGAGGCCGCGTAACCGAGGGTCCATTGCCAGACGAGAAGCCGGGTCAGAGCGGACCCCTCGGTATCGTATTGCCGGATCGTCGAAACGCGGGCGTCCCAACTGCTCGCGGTCCCCAGGATGATGCCGATCGTTACGCAGGCGGCCAGCACGCCGAACCAGAACTTCCGGCGAGATCGCATGAACATATAGACGCCCAATACGATCAGTCCAACCAGCGCGCTGCGCTCATAGGTGCCGATCGCGGTCACGACCGCCAGGATCGCAACGAAAAGATAGGCGAGATGCATCATCGGCAACCGCGGAATGAGTTGCCCGTGCTTGCCGAGAAACAACGCCAGCGGCACCGCCATCAGACAGACGGTCGAGAGGAACCCGCCTTCGGAGAGGCCGGTATTGCCGCTCTCCAGGCCAAGGTTTTGGCCGTAGCCGCCGCCGGAAATCAGCACTTTAAGGCCAAACGGCACGAAATTGGCGGCGAGCGAGAAAACAT
>JBEKGV010000341.1:0-5427 GCA_050012615.1 Acetobacteraceae bacterium
CCGAGCTCTGGGAATACCAACGTCTGGTAACCACCTGCGCCAACGCTTTCGTGCAGCCGCTGATGGACCGTTACGTTCGCCGGCTCGAGCGAGAACTCTGGCAGCGCGGGTTCCGGGGCGCGCTGACGCTCATGCATTCCGCCGGCGGACTGGTTTCGCCTGAAACGGCGCGGGCCTTCCCCATCCGTCTCCTTGAGTCCGGCCCAGCGGGCGGAGGCCTCGCGACCGCGTTTTTCGGCAAGCTCGCCGGACACGACGACGTCATTAGTTTCGACATGGGCGGCACGACCGCGAAAGCCTGCCTGATCGAGGACGGCCGAGCCTCCGTCACCGCGGAAATGGAAGCGGCCCGCGTGCACCGCTTCAAGAAGGGCTCGGGACTGCCGATCAAAGCGCCGGTCATCGACATGATCGAGATTGGCGCCGGAGGCGGTTCGATCGCCGACATCGACGAGGTCGGCCTGCTCCGCGTCGGCCCGCAATCAGCCGGTGCCGATCCTGGTCCCGCCTGTTATGGCCGCGGCGGCACGGCGGCGACCGTCACCGACGCCAATCTGCTTCTGGGCTACTACGATCCCGGCTTCTTCCTGGGCGGACGCATGGCGCTCGACCGCGACGCCGCCGAGCGCGCGCTGACAGCGGTGGGCGCCAAAATCGGCCTGTCCGCCATCGAAACGGCCTGGGGCATCCACCGCGTGGTCACCGAGAGCATGGCAGCCGCCGCGCGCATCCATATCGTCGAAAAAGGCAAAGATCCGCGCGCCTACTCCATGGTCGGTTTCGGCGGCGCGGGCCCTGCTCACGCCGCCGGAGTGGCGCGCATCCTCGGCGTGCGCGAACTGCTCATTCCCCCTGCCTCGGGTGCCGCGTCGGCTCTGGGCTTTCTCGCCGCCCCGCTGAGCTTCGAGCAGGTGCGCAGCCATCCTCTGCGATTGGACGAACCAGGCGCCGCCGCTCGTATCGAAAACGTGTTGAACGACCTCACCGCCGAAACGCGGGCGCGTCTCGAGGCTGCCGGCGTCGCGCCCGATGATGTCGTGGTCGAACGTACCGCCGACATGCGGCTATTTGGGCAGATCCACGAAATCAACATCGCTCTGCCCGACGGCGTCATCGACGACGATGCCATGCCCAGTATTCGAGTGGCTTTTAGTGCCGGGTACGCCGCGCGCTACACGTCGGTTTATGAGGGCGTGACGGTGCAGCTGGTGTCGTTGCGCGTGCGTTGCCGCGGCAAGTTGCCCGAACTCACCATCACGCAAGCCGAGAGCAGCACCGGCGGCCCTCAACAAAAAGGTGTGCGCGACGCCTTCTTCGGTGAGGGTTTTGTCAAGGTTCCGGTCTATGACCGTTACGCGCTCCTGCCGGGTACCACACTGCCGGGTCCGGCGATCATCGAGGAGCGCGAGTCCACGACGATCATCGCCGCCGGCGACAGCCTTACCGTGGACGAGACCGGAACGCTCCGCATCGCCGTCGCCATCACGCAGCCCGCCGCCGCGCGTATCACTCAGGCGACACCCGCCACCGAGGCGCGTGCTCTGATCGAGGCTGATCCGGTTTCGCTTGAAATCATGTGGGCCCGTCTCGTCACGGTGGTGGAGGAAATGTGGCACACCATCGTTCGCACCGCTTTCTCACTTATCGTCTCGGAGGCGCAGGATTTCGCCACTGATCTGCTCGATCCCGATGGGGAGAGTCTGGCTCATTCACCGCGCGCCATGCCGGTGTTCAATCTCACGGTGCCGATCGCGGTGAAGGCGATTCTGCAAAAATTTCCGCCGACGACACTGGTGCCCGGCGACGTGCTGATCACGAACGACCCGTGGCTTTGCGCCGGTCATCTTTTCGACATCGCGGTCGTCACACCGGTGTTCCGCGACAGCCGGCTTGTCGCGTTGACCGCCACTGTCGGTCATGTCGGGGATATCGGCGGCACGAAAGACTCGCTTCGCGCCCGGGAGATATACGACGAGGGCTTTCAGATTCCACCGATGAAACTCTACCGTGCGGGAGTGCCGAACGACGATCTTCTGACATTACTTGGAGAAAATGTTCGGAAACGGGAAGAAGTGCTTGGCGACGTGTTTTCGTTCGTCGCGGCCAACCAGCTCGGCGCCGAACGATTGCTGACGTTCATGGACGATTACGGCATGCACGATCTGCGTGCGCTCGCCGCCGTCGTGCAGGATCGGTCCGAGGCCGCCATGCGCGAGTCCATCCGAGCGCTGCCGGATGGAGAATACCACTCCGAGATCTCCAACAACCCGCTTGGCACGCTGCTGCGTTATCCGCTGAAGGTCACGGTCGCGGGCGACACCGTTGAGCTCGACTTCGATGGTGCGCCGCCGCAGCAGCCGATGGGCGGTCTGAATTGCACGTTCACTTATGCCGCTGCGCACGCGACCTATCCGATGAAGTGCATTCTCTCGCCGCGGATCCGTAGCAACGCCGGGTGCTATCGTCCGTTCACGGTGAAGGCCCCGGAGGGATCGATCCTCAACTGCGACAAACCCGCCAGCGTCAACCTCAGAACCCGAACCGGCTGGTACATCGCACCCAACATTTTCCGGGCCCTCGCGAGCGCGGCACCGACTCAGGTCCAGGCCGCGACGGGTTTGCCGCATGCGGTCAACATCTATGGCCACGACGCCAGCGGAAAACTTTATGCCGATCATTTCTTCATGGGTGGTGGGCAGGGTGGTTCGGCACATGGCGATGGTAAGTCAGCGCTGCTCTATCCGACATCGGCGGCCAACACCTCCATTGAGTTGATGGAAACCAGGGCACCCGTGCTGGTGGTCGAAAAATCCCTGGTCTCTGATTCCGGCGGCCCAGGACAGCATCGTGGGGGACTCGGGGTGCGCACGCGGCTGCGGAAACTGTGCGACGATGGGCGGCCAACGTTGTTCTCCATCTACCCCGAGGGTGTCGGCGTCGCCACGGAAGGTCTGTTCGGCGGCCGGCCAGGGGGTGGGGTGCGGGGAGTCGTGCTGGATCGCGCCGGAAATGTCGTGCACGACTGCGGCACCGGAGAACTCGTGACGCTGACGGCGACTGAGCGAATGGTCGAGGTTTGCCTGGCCGGCGGCTCCGGCTTCGGGGACCCGCGCGAGCGCGCGAAATCCAGTCTCGATGGCGACGTGGCCAATGGATACGTCTCGCCGGAGGCTGCCGCGACTATCTACGGCGTTCCGCCATCCGCATCGGCAGCGGAATGAACCAGTTCGCCATTAACCGCGCGCAACTAACGAGGGGACCGGGATGGCTGGGACGATAGCAGGCACCGCTCAGGTCAACGAGCCCGAGCGTGTGCATCCTGCTTTTTTCAGTTTCGGCAGTATTGCCCTGATCACGCCGCTCTGCGTCGTTGGGGCCATCATCGGCACGCAACTCATCGTTACGCTTGGCATCACCACCAACACCTCGCTGATTGGCGCGCTCGCGGGGATGGGGCTGGCGCGCATTCCGCTGATGGCGTTCGCCCGCTATCGGTCGATCCATATGCAGAACCTTGCCCAATCGGCGATTTCAGCGTCGACGTTTGGTGCGGGCAACGCTTTGCTGCTGCCCATCGGCATCCCCTTCGTCATGGGCCGGCCGGATCTGGTATTGCCGTTGTTCGTCGGTGTCTTCCTGGCCATGCTGGTGGACGCGTGCCTGCTGTACCGCATGTTCGACAGCGAGGTGTTCCCGACCAGCGGGGCGTGGCCGCCCGGCGTCGCGGCGGCCGAAGCCATCCGAGCCGGCGACGAGGGCGGGCGCAAGCTCGCGGTGCTCGGCACCGGCGTCGCGGTCGGTGTAGCGGGCGCATGGTTCAGGATCCCGATGTCCGCGTTCGGGGTCGCCTTCATCGGCAATATCTGGGCACTGTCAATGTTCGGGATTGGCTTGCTGACGCGATTCTACTCGACGTTTCTGTTTGGCAATGGAATGTTCGCGAGCATCATACCGAAAGGCGACATCAATGCCGCCTACATCCCGCACGGCTTCATGGTCGGTGCGGGTTTGGTGGCGCTGGTGCAGGTCGTCATCCTGATGCTGCGCGACGACGCCGGCACGTCCGTGGTCGGCGCCGCGAAGAGCACAGCCGATGTCCGCCGAACCTTGGGCCTCGGAGGCACCGCGTTCGTGTTGATCGCCGCGGTGCTTGCCCTGCTCGGTGGGCTCTGGAGCGAGTTGTCGCCGGGGATGCTGATCGCGTTCGTTCTTTACGCCGCCCTCGCGGCGCTGTTGCATGAAGTGATCGTCGGCCTCGCGGCGATGCATGCCGGCTGGTTTCCGGCGTTCGCGGTCGCGCTGATCACGCTGGTCATCGGCGTGCTGGCCGGTTTCCCGCCGGTCGCGCTGACCTTGCTTGTTGGGTTCTCCGCCGCCACCGGGCCGGCGTTCGCGGATATGGGTTACGACCTCAAGGCCGGCTACATGCTGCGCGGCTATGGCGCTGATCCCGCGTTCGAGCGCGAGGGGCGCAAGCAGCAACTGTTCGCTGCTTTGTTCGCCTTCCTCGTCGCCGCCTCGGTCGTGCTGGTCGCGTATCCCAGTTACTTCGCGAATAACCTTGTCGCGCCTGCCGATCGAGTGTTCGCCGCGACGATCAAGGCAGGGGCGTCGATGGATGTGGCCCGACAGTTACTGATCTGGGCTATTCCCGGCGCTATTCTGCAATTTCTGGGCGGGCCGAAGCGCCAGATCGGCGTCCTGTTCGCGACCGGGCTTTTGCTCCTCGTGCCCTGGGCCGGTTGGGCCGTGATCACGGGCGTTATCTTACGCCTCCTCTGGACGCGCTTCGCCGGCCATGGCCAACGTTCGACCATGGAAGTGTTTGCCGCTGGTGTCATCGCGGGGGATGCGTTGTTCAGTTTCTACGATCTCGGTAACAAATACGCGGCAACAAAAAAGTGATCCGCACTGAGATATGATGCAAACTGAACGTCATTGGCGGACTTGACCCGGCCATCTCTTTAAGTGCATGCGCCGACAGATGGCCGATCAAGCTCGGCCATGATGGGTAACGCATAAGTCATGATTCTTGTCCGCTGGTATTATTGCGTTACCGTGAAATGGGCGGATTTGGCGAACTTGCCGTGAATGGTGAGATCTACCCGATACTCGCCAGCCGGCCATCCCGAGTCGGGCTTGCTCAAAGAGAATGAGAACTCGTCGGTATCGGTGGCCGGGGCCTCGATGCTGTCGATTTTGTAGTTTGGTGGGGCCGCGGCGGTTTTCTCCGCGACCCAGGTAGCTCCAAGCGTCTCGCCCGCCGTTACGTCAACGAGTTGGACATGCAGCACGATTTCCGGGGTGTCGGGTTTGAACACCTCCTGAGCGCTTTTGCCTTCGACGACGGAGAACGCCACCTGGCCGTAGCCAGGTTCGTTGGCATTCGCAGCCCCGGCGATGAGCAACCCAAGACTAACGGCCACG
>JBEKGV010000342.1:0-5424 GCA_050012615.1 Acetobacteraceae bacterium
CATGTGTTCCATTCAGGAAATGATCCCGGGTCAGCACCGCGTGCCAGGTGTCCAGGAACCTCGCCTGGTTCGTCACCTGAAACGCCTTGATGCCACGCGTCAGATCGCGCCCATGCGAAATGCCCTCGAAATGGATCACCTCCGATCTGGGCTGGTAGTATGTCTTAAGACCCATCTCGCGCAGACGAAACGAGAGGTCGGAATCCTCGCAATAAGCCGGGACGTATTTTTCGTCGAACCCGCCCATGCCGAGGAACACCGTGCGCCGCACCAACAATGACGCGCCCGAGCAATAGTCGGCCTCGCGCATATAGTTGAACTCCGGAGCGTCCGGGTCGCCACCAAGGCCATAGTTCCAGGCGGAGCCGTCCTGCCACAGGATCGCCCCGGCCTCCCTCAGCATGCCGTCTTCGCCGATCAGCTTGGAGCCGACGATCCCCGCGTCCGGCCGCGCCGCGAATACCTCGACCATGCGATCGAGCCAGCCCGGCAGGACCTGGGTATCGTTGTTCAGGAACAGCACGAACGCACCCCGAGCGGTGCGAGCAGCCGCGTTGCAGGTCCGGATGAAGCCGAGATTGACTTCATTACGCAGCAGCCGAATGCCTGGCACTCGCGAGAGACAATCGGTTTCCGTTCCAGGAAACGCATCGTCGACGACGATGACCTCGATAAGGACGACGGGCGGATGGGTCTGAATTGAAGCGAGGCAGCGCAATGTGAACTGGGTCTGGCCGTAAGTTGGTATGATGACGGACACGACCGGCGCGTCGGACAGCACGAGGCTTATGGTTTCCGGTGCGATGTCCGGACGGCGGTCGAGATCGAGCCGCGGCCGCTCGACGGGCGGGCCTTCGCCACGCAGCACGCCGCGCAACCGCGCTCCGAGCCCGCGGGCGACGCGCCACCACAGGAACAGCATGAGCCGGCGTACCCCGGCCCCAAATCTCGGCCAGCGCCTGTCGAATATTCGTGATAATCGCAAGGAACGAGCCATCGCCGCGCAGGCCAGTGTCCGTATCATGGGCAGGAGACGATGGTTCGCGACGATCGCCATATTCCCTCACATCACGTCCGCACGGGCGACGGCATGTGGCACGAACTTATGAGCACCAGGTTAAGGAATCCCTGAACATACATGCGCGGCGCATTTGAACGGCCACTCGCCGCCGGTGCGATATCCCTTTGGTTTTATTAACCGGATCGAGAGGATTTGCCGCGACAACCTGTCATCATCCTAAGAACAGGTTAGTCGACATGACGGCCAACGGCCGATCGCGGGTCCTGGTATGGCAATGGGGACGCTTCGGCGGGGCGCCGCGCTTCGCCACGCTGTTGGCCGAAGGCCTGGCGGAATTGCCGGACGTGAACGTCATCCTGTCGCTGTCGCGTGATGCCGAGATTTTGCGCCAGGCCTCACCGCCGCGCTGCGATTTGCCAATTGAGACGTACACGACGCTCGCCGGGTTTTTGACCAGGGCGATCACGGCGCCCTTCTCGCTGCCTGGCCTGATCCGGCTCATCAGAGAACTAGGGCCGGACATCGCTGTTTGCGCACAGCCTGGACCGCTCGATCTGATGATGGCGGCCGCGTTGCGATGGCTCAGGATCCCGTTCTTCGTGTTGGTGCACGACGCCGACGCGCATCCGGGAGATGGCTTCCCGATGCAGATGTGGCTACAGCGCAGCCTCTGCCGGCAAGCGAACACCGTCGCCGCGCTGACCGCTCATGTCGGCGACCGGCTGCTCCGTCAGAAGCTCGCGGGAACGCCTGGCCGGCCGCTCGTCCGCTTACGCCACCCCCCGATGCACTACGCCTTCGCGGAACACCACGATCCTGATCCTGGTCCCGCTCGCGGAACATTCCGCTTGCTCCTGTTTGGCCGGTTGTTGCCATACAAGGGCCTGGATCTCTTCGCCGACAGCCTGGGGCTTTTAGGGTCCAACCCGGCATTGAGCGTTCGCGTCGTTGGGTCAGGCCCGGAGAGCAGGGCGTTGTCCGTCCTGCGCGGCCTGCCGGGTGTGACGGTCGAGAACCGATGGGTGCCGGAGGCGGAGGTCGGCGCATTGTTCAGTTGGGCCGACGCCGTGGTGCTGCCTTACCGGGAGGCGAGCCAAAGCGGGGTCGCCGCCGTGGCCCTCGCCGCGCGCCGCTATGTCGTGGCCACCAACGTGGGTGGGCTGGCGGAGCAGTTGAGCAGCGAAAATCTGGCCATCCTGTGCGAGCCGGACGCGGCCAGCTTCGCGACCGGGCTGCGGCTCGTTCTTGATCGGCAACGCTCCGTGCGGTCGCCGCCGATTTTGGATGGGCCGCTTCGGGATGGACCGATTCGGGATGCCCAGGGTCAGGATGCGATAGACGGTTGGCGAGAGATCGGTCGCTCACTGTTGGATCAGACGCACGCCCTGTCGCTGGCGCGACAACACCGAACACGGCCCGCGCCGTTCCGCCATGCGGGTCAGCTCAACGAGCATCCGCGGTAATCGGGGAGGTCCCTTACCTCGCCTGGAAGTTCGGCAACCGCCGCTCGGCCATCGCTTTGGTGCCTTCCTTGAAGTCGGCCGTGTTCCGCAACCAGTCCTGTTCCTCGTACTCCCGCTCGGTGGCGCGAGCCACCGCCTCGGCGAGGCCCCGGCGCAGCGTTTCCCGTGTGGCGATGATCGCCAGCGGCGCCGACTGAGCGATCTCGGTCGCGACCTCCACCGCCTTGGGCCGCACCTGGTCCAACGGCACGCAGTAATCGGCGAGGCCGATCGCCAGCGCCTCCTCGCCGGTCAGTCGACGGCCCGTGTAAAGCATCATCGCCGCCTTTTGCTCCCCGATCAGGCGCGGCAAGGTAGCCGTCAGGCCAAAGCCGGGATGAAAGCCGAGCCGGGTGAAGTTGGTGGAGAACCGCGCCTCCGGACAGGTCACCCGAAAATCCGCCATCACGGCGAGGCCCACGCCCGCGCCCACGGCGGCGCCATGCACCGCGGCGACGATCGGCTTGCCGGTTTTCCAGAGCCGCTGTGCCTCCTTATACAAATGCCGCCCGCGTTTCGTTGCCCGCATCACGCCATCGGGACCGCGGCTGCCGAAATCCGCGCCCGCGCAAAAATGCTTCCCTTCCGCGCACAGAACGATCGCGCGCACCTCGGGCGTGCGGTCATAGACGTCGAGCGCATCGGCGATTTCAGCGACCATATCGGTATCGATGAAATTGTTCGGTCCGCGCCGCACCTCGATCGTGGCGATGATGCCCGCCTCCGATACTCCGATATGTTCGTATGGTCCGTGGCTCATGGCTGTTTCCTCGTTCACTCTTTCCCAAACCGGTCTTTCCCCAACCGGTCTTTCAACATGTCCCCGCGCGTGCGAGTTTACCGGGGGTTGTCCGCACCGGCAATGACGCGGACGACCCATGGAAACGACAGGGGAAATCGTGGCTCGCTTGATGCGCGACGGAACTGGCATTCATCGTGAGGTCCACGGACTGGGTTCAACGATCCTGCTGACGCACGGCTTCGGTGCGACCTGCCGCATGTGGGATGAGCAAATCGAGGAGTTCACCGACCGCCACCGTTTGATCCTCTGGGACCTGCCTGGTCACGGCGAGAGCGAAGCGCCAGCCCGATGCGAAGCACCGAGGCAGGCCCTGAGCCAGGCCGCACTGGTCAAGGACATGCTGGCGATCCTCGACAGCGAGGACGCCGGCCGTGCCGTCCTGATTGGCCTGGGGATCGGCGGCACACTGTCGTTGCGGTTCTGGCGAGCCAATCCCCGGCGTGTCCGGGGCCTCGTACTGCTCGGCACCATGCCGGGCCTGCGCAGCGGCACGGCGCGCGAGATCTGGAATGGCCAGGTCAGCCAGTTCGCGGCGGCCCTGGACCGCGACGGGCTCGACGCGCTGGAAGGCGGTGCCGAGGTCGATCCTCGCGTGCATTCCGATCCGCGAGCACTCGCCGACGCGGCGCGCGCACTGCTGATCCAGACCGATGACGGCACGCTGCCCTGGCTCGCGGAGATCGACGTCCCCGTACTGATCCTCGTGGGCTCCGAGGACAAGCCCAACCTGACCGCGGCCGAGTATATGGGGCGCATCATCCCGAGGTCCCGCAAAGTCGTGGTCTCGCGCGCCAATCACGCCGCCAACATCCACAAACCCGACGCGGTGAATGCCATCATCCGCGAATTCCTGGGAAGGTTGCCGAAATGAATTTCGACTTTTCCGACGAGTTGAAGCAACTCCGCGATGAGGCGAGGCGATTTCTGACGGATCGCTGCCCTCCCGCGGTTCCGCGCCGGGTTCTGGAAGGCAGCGAACCGTACGATCAGGCACTGTGGAAATCGATCGCCGACATGGGTTGGACCGGCGCGGCGATCCCCGAGGAGTACGGCGGTGTCGGCCTCGGCCGTCTCGCGGTCTGCGTCATCGCCGAAGAACTGGGTTTTCATGTTGCTCCCGTACCGTTTTCGTCCTCGGTGTATCTCGCGACCGAGGCGTTGATCCTGTTCGGCACCGAAGCGCAGAAGCAGGCGTATCTGCCGAAGCTCGCGGCCGGAGAGATAATCGGGACATTCGCACTGGCGGAACGCCCAGGAACATCGGACCCGAGGAAGCTGACGGCGACGGTCAGCGGCGGCGCGCTGACCACGGTCAAGCTGGCTGTCCCGGATGGCGACGTCGCGGATTTCGCTGTCGTGGCGGTGAATGGCGGCACGGGTCCCTGGCTTTATCTGGTGGATCTGAAAGCGTCCGGAGTCAGCCGAGAGGTCGTCTCGACAATCGATCCGACCCGGTCGCACGCGAAACTAACTTTCACCGCCGCCACCGCCGAGCCTCTGCCAGCCGCGACTGGGCCGGAAAGCGTGCGGCGGCTGCTCGATTTCGCCGCCGTTCCGATGGCGTTCGAGCAGGTCGGCGGCGCTCAGGCGGCGCTGGAGATGGCGAATGCGTATGCGAAGGAACGCTATGCGTTCGGGCGTCCGATCGGCTCGTTCCAGGGCATCAAACATAAATTGTCCGATATGTACATCCAGGTCGAAATGGCCCGTTCCAATGCCTATTACGGCGCATGGGCCGTGCATACCGAGGCGGCGGAGTTGCCGATCGCCGCCAGCGTGGCACGAATTTCCGCCTGCGAGGCCGGTTGGTTCGTGACCAAGGAAAATATCCAGACCCATGGCGGCATGGGTTTCACCTGGCAGATGGATTGTCATCTGTACTATCGGCGCGCGAAACTCCTGGCTTTGTCGCTTGGCGGCGCGCGCGAATGGAAGCTGCGGCTGATCGCGGAGTTGCGTAACCGTAACACCGAAGATCTGCAGGCGGCATAAGGAGAGGACGCGATCATGGACTTTGAAGACACCCCGGATGAAGCCGCTTTCCGTGCCAAAGCGCGGGCTTTCCTCGACGCCAACGCCGAGCGCCGCAAGCCAGGCGC
>JBEKGV010000343.1:0-5413 GCA_050012615.1 Acetobacteraceae bacterium
GCGGGCCCGCGCTCATGGCATGACCCGGGCCCAGTGGGGGATCCTGATCTGGCTGGAGCGTCAGCCGGGCATCTCGCAAAAGGAACTCGCGGAACTACTGGAAGTGGAGCCGATCACCGTCGCGCGCCTCGTCGACCGCCTGGAGCGGCGCGCCATGGTGGAGCGGCGGCCGGACCCTCGAGACCGCCGCGTCTGGCGCCTGCATTTGTTACTTCCCGCGCATCTCGTGCTGCGGGAGATCGGTCAGCAACGCGCCGAAATGGCCGCGATGATCACCAATGGGATCGATGAAGACAGTCAAACGATCATGATTGAGGCACTTGTACGGATGAAGGCGACGTTGACCCGAGATTTGCACCCCGCGCGCAGGATGCCGGACCCTCCTCAGAAAGCGCCGCACGCTCCCGAAGTCAGGGAGGCCGTCTGAAATGTCGCAGGCTACCACGACCGAGACCCCGCGTGTGGGCGATCGGATCACGACGGTCCCGGTTCGCCGTCGCGAGCTTCGGCGCTTGCTGCGTCCGGTGCTCATGTTGGGCGGCATAGCCGTCGTGATCGTCGGCTCTCTCCTGTTTTGGCTCAGCAGCGGTCGCGTCGTGTCGATCGACAACGCGTATGTGCGGTCCGCGAAGGAGGCACTGTCGACCGACGTGTCGGGCATCGTGATGGAGGTCCCGGTGCATGAGGGCCAGCACGTCAACAAAGGCGACGTGCTGCTGCGGCTCGATCCGAAACAGTTTCAATTCGCCGTGATGGGGGCGAAGGCCAATCTGGGCGGGATCGTCTCGGACCTGAACGCGATGAAGGTCGATTACAAACGAATGCTGCGCGACGTGGAGGTCAAACAGGCCCAGGTCAATCTGGATCAGGCCAACACGGACCGGCTTGCCGGCCTGGTGCAAAGCGGCGGTGTTACCCGCGCGGAATATGACACTGCACGCTTCTCGCTGGCGGCCAATAAGCAGTCGGTCGAGGCGCTCAAACTCGCCGGAGGGACCCAGCTGGCGAAACTCGGCGGCGATCCCGAGGTCGATGTGCACACGATGTCCGACTATCTGCAGGCCAAGGCCAGGTTGGATGAGGCGCAGCGGCAGCTCGATCATACCGTCATCTACGCGCCATTCTCCGGCGTCGTGACGATGGTGGATACGGTGCAGCCCGGGATGTATCTGGCCGCGTCGACCGCCGCGTTCGGCCTTGTCTCGACCGAACGGACCTGGATCGAGGCCAATCCCAAAGAAACCGAACTGACTTATGTGAAGCCCGGCGATCCGGTCAGTGTCACCATCGACACCTATCCGGGCCGGCAATGGAATTGTTCGGTGGAATCGATCGCCCCGAACAGCGGCTCGGAGTTTTCGGTGCTGCCGGCGCAGAACACATCCGGCAACTGGGTGAAGGTCGTGCAGCGCATTCCGGTCCGGATCACCTGCGACCGCAAGCCCGACGATCCTGAGTTTCGCGCCGGCATGAGCGTCATCGCCGATATCGACACGGGTCACGCCCGGTCATGGCGCGAACTGTTCTGATCCGTGGCTTCCCCTGCCCAGGACGAGGTGCCGCACAGGCTGATCATCACCCTGTGCACGGTGGGTGCGACGCTGATGCAGGCGTTGGATCAGACCATCGCCAACGTCGCGTTGCCCTATATGCAAGGCAGCTTGTCGGCCACCACGGATGAAATCACCTGGGTCCTGACGTCGTACATCACAGCGGCGGCGATCATGACCGCGCCGGTTGGATGGCTGGCGGCGCGGTTTGGCCGGAAATACCTGTTCATTACGTGTTTGGTAGGATTTACCGTCGCGTCAATGATGTGCGGCGCGGCGCAGACGCTGGTGCAGATGGTGCTGTTTCGCGTCATCCAGGGCGTGTTCGGCGCGGCACTGGTGCCACTGTCGCAGGCGACGATGATGGACATCTACCCGATGGAAAAGCGTGGCCAGGCCATGGCCATTTGGGGGATGGGCGTGATGGTCGGCCCCATCCTCGGACCGACACTCGGCGGCTATCTGACCGAGCTGTATAACTGGCGCTATGTCTTTTACATAAATCTCCCGTTTGGCATACTCGCCACTCTGGGGTTGATCGTCTTCATGCCTCGCAGCCATCCAAACTTCAATATGCGGTTCGACTGGATCGGGTTCGCGGTGCTGTCGCTTGGCATCGGCGGGCTGCAGATGATGCTGGACCGCGGACAAAATCAGGACTGGCTTTCCTCGGCCGAAGTCGTCACCGAGTTGGTACTGGGATGTCTGGGCGTCTATTTGTTCATCGTGCACATGATGACGGGTAAGAAACCTTTTATTCCGCCGGCGATGTTTCGTGACCGGAATTTCACCACCGGCGCGGTGGTCATGTTCGCCGCCGGCACCGTGCTGGTGTCCAGTTCCTCGCTGATGGCGCCCTGGCTGCAAACCCTGGCGAACTATCCGGTCGAGGCAGCGGGCCTGATCATGGCCCCGCGCGGAATTGGCACCATGGCGGCGATGATGATGGGCGGCCGTCTCGCCTCCCGCATCGACCCGCGCAAGCTGATGGCGCTTGGCATCGTGATGCTGGTGTGGTCGATCTGGGACATGACGTCCTGGACGCCGGATGTCGCGCAATGGCGGATCATGGCGACGATCACGGCCCAGGGCGCCGGCCTCGGATTCCTCTTCATTCCGCTCCAGGTGCTCGCTTTCGCCACCCTTCCTGGGCAGTACCGCACCGACGGCGCGTCGCTGTTCAGCTTGTTCCGCAACATCGGCGCGGCGATCGGCGTGTCCGTGACGTCGTCGATGCTGGTGCATAATACGCAAATCCTGCACGAGGAGATCGGCGGTTCGGTGACGCCGTTCAATCGCGCTCTGACGAGCGGCGGGGCGGTGGAGCATTTCTGGGACCCGGCGACCCGGCATGGCGCGGCGATGCTTGATACCGTGGTCAATCAGCAGGCGCAAATCATCGCTTACATTGATGATTATAAGATGATGATTTTCACCACGGCGCCAATGCTGTTGTTGCTGCTGCTGATGCGGCGGTCCAAGCCAGCGGCGAAACATGAGCCGGTCGAGGTTGGCGAACTGTGAGATGGTTGGTTCGGTTGGTGTTGAAGGACGCGAAAGAACTTACCACGGAGGTCACGGGGGACCACAGAGGTGCACGGAGGTTGTGCCGATCGCCAGGGAGTCTGTTCAACGGTCCGGCGCGCCTCGGTGCTTACTGACGGCTCATGGTTCGCTCTCCGCGCATCTTATACCAGCGGCCGAATGAATTGACCGATCGGCACTGGCACCAACGCGTCATCACCGTCCCCCGACTTGATCGGGGGATTGACCCGGGGATCTGTCGCGGCACTGTGCCGCGATTGGTGGCCGGCCATGACGTGGCTGCGACTGTGCCGAAGAGTCGGTCATTTGGGCGGCCGGTATTAGTGTCTTATCGGTAATGCTTAGACCGGCTCTGATTTGAAATCAGTCCGGTGATGGTTTGAACACCAATAAATCAGCACCGCCGCATAATGCGGATCAGCGGATTGGCCGCTCGAACGGTATCCCGGTGTGCGCTCACAACATTCGTTGCAGGATCAACTTCTGTACATCCGACGTCCCCTCATAAATCTGGCACACGCGCACGTCGCGATAAATCCGCTCCACCGGATAATCCGCCAGGAACCCGTACCCGCCCAAAGTCTGGATGGCCGCCGTGCAGATGGCCTCGGCGGCCTCGGATGCGAACAGCTTGGCCATGCACGCTGCCTCCAACGCGGGCCGGCCTTCCGCCTTAAGCCGGGCCGCGTGCAGCGTCATTTGCCGGGCCGCTTCCAGCCTGGTCTTCGCCTCCACCAGGCGAAACCCGACGGCCTGAAAGTCGATGATCTTGCCACCGAACGCGGTCCGCTCCCTCGCGTAGTTGATCGCGTAGTCCAGTGCCGAGCGCGCCATGCCCACGCTCTGCGCGGCGATGCCGATGCGGCCGCTTTCCAGAGTGGACAGCGCGATCTTATACCCCTCCCCTTCCGCGCCGATGCGTTGACCCTCCTGGATCTCCACATCCTCAAAACTCAGGGCGCACGTATCGGATGCTTTCTGACCGAGTTTCGCTTCGGTACGAACCACCGAAAATCCAGGATGGCTTTTATCGATCACGAAACAGGAAATACCACGCTTGCCGGCCGATGGATCGGTCACCGCGAAGAACACCAGACTGCCCGGATGCGTGGCGTTGCTGATGAACTGTTTCGAACCGTTGACGATATACCGGTCGCCCTTCTTCACCGCACGGGTGCGCAGATTGGACGCGTCCGAACCCGCCTGCGGTTCCGTCAGCCCGAACGATCCCACCGCCTCGCCGGTCGCCAGCTTGCGCAGCCACCGATCCTTCTGCGCATCGGTGCCGGAGTTGGCGATCACGATGCAGGTGGGCGAATTGTGCACCGACACCATCGTCGAGACCGAACCATCGCCCGCCGCGATCTCCTCCAGCAGCAATGCGTAAGTGACCGGGTCGATTTCGCTGCCGTCCCACTCGGCCGGCGTGGTCGCGCCGAAGACGCCCAGTTCGCCGAGCTCCCGGATGACCTCTGGCTCGATCCGACCGGCTTTCTCCCGCTCGCCAGCCAAGGGAGCAAGCCGCTCCTGTGCGAACTTCCGGATCATGTCGACGATGATGGTGTCGCCGTGCACCGGGATACTGTCGGGCATCGCGAGGCTCCTGATGGTTACCGTCGTTACTAACGCCCCTTGGCCCACGCTTCGTAGCGGGCTTTGTTTTCGGCGTTCGGCGGGTAGAGGCCGGGGAGCGAAGCACCTTTGTCCACCTCGGACATGATCCACCCTTCCTTGCGCTCCTGCTCCGCCGCTTCCCCCGCGACCGCGTCGACCAGAGCGGCCGGTATCACGACGGCGCCGTCATCGTCGACAATGACCAGATCGTCGGCGAACACGGCGACTCCGCCACAGCCGATCGGTTCGCCCCAACCGACGAACGTGAGACCCGCGACAGAGGGCGGTGCGGCGACCCCCTGGCACCAGACCGGCAGCCCGGTGCCGAGGACGCCCGCGACGTCGCGCACAACGCCGTCGGTGATCAGCGCGGAGACGCCCCGCCTGGCCATGCGAGCGCACAGGATGTCGCCGAAAATGCCCGCATCGGTGACACCCATCGCGTCGACCACCGCGATGCAGCCCTCGGGCATCGCCTCGATCGCCGCCCGGGTGGAAATCGGGTTGGACCAGGAGGCCGGTGTCGCGAGGTCCTCACGCGCGGGGATGAAGCGGAGGGTGAACGCGCGGCCGATTTGCCGCGGCTGCGGCGCGCGGATCGGCTTTGTCCCGCGCATCCAGACATTCCGCAGGCCCTTGGTCAGCAGGACGGTCGTGATCGTGGCGGTGGAGACGCCGTCGAAGGCTTTGGCGAGATGGGGATC
>JBEKGV010000344.1:0-5413 GCA_050012615.1 Acetobacteraceae bacterium
GGGTCTGACCAATCTGATCACGCTGAACGGGGCGAATAATGTGACTCTGCAGGGCCTGACCTTCGAGAACACCGGCTCCGGCTGGGACGGCGGGGCAGTGGCGCTGGTTAATTCGACGGGCGACAACGTCGTCGGCAACCTGTTCAACAACAACGACACCGGCGTGCTGCTCAACGCGTCGAACAACAACGTGATCTCGGGCAACGAAATCGACAACTCCGTGACCTGGGGCGTAACTGTCACCAATGGCAGCAGCAATAATACCGTTGACAGCAACAAAATCAGTGGAACGACGCTGCAGGGGACCGGGACCGCTTCCGCCGCGATCTCTCTCGTCAACGGCGGCTCCGACAACGCGATCACCCACAATGCCATCAGCAACACGGCGGGAACGGGCATCCTCGTCGTCACCTGGGACCCAGGCGCCGGGGATTACAATACCAGCGATACGATCGCCTATAATTCGATCATAAACGCCAACAGCGCGACCAGCGGCTGGAGCAGCGAGGGTGGTGGTCCTACCCAGGACGCGGGCGCGATCGACCTCGGAAACACTCCGGGAACCGATATGAATATCACCATCGATAACAACTACATTGATACCCTGACGGATCCCTCGACCGGTCTGGATGTCGGCCTCTATCTCGATGAGGGGACCAGCGGCGTCACCGCCACCAACAACATCGTTGTCGGCGGCAATCTGGGCTTCGAGCTTCACGGCGGTAGCAACGATGTTCTGACCAACAATATATTCGATATTGGACCAAACACCACGGGGTCGGCTGACGGCCTGATCCAGTCCAACCCGGGCGGCGCCTTCGCCTTCATGACAGGTGACGTCGTCTCGCAGAACATCTTCGAATCGACGGCGACAGGACCGACGAACGCCTATTGGGTGATTGACGGGTCGGCCAACGTCTCGAATAACCTGTACTACAACACCAACGGCCAGCCGATAAACACCAGCGGGGTGGATTCAAATCCGGTTTCGGGCAATCCGCAACTCGCCAACCCCTCGGGCGGCGACTTCAGTCTGAGCAGCGGCTCGGCGGCCAGCGCGATTGGTTTCCAAAGCATCGACCAGTCCGCGATAGGTCTCGCAGCGAAGACCGCGACCTGGTACTGATAGCCGCCGCCTTCTTCAGCAATTCACACGAGCCGCCAAATTGTCTCGGAGTCGAGACCATATGACGGGGAAAAAACAACTCTCCAGCCTTTCGTCATATAAATGGCATCATTCGGGTTACGTTGGAAGTCTCCCGGGACAAACTCCCATTGAACGAAGCCTGCATCATTTCACTTTGGTCAAACAGTAGAGCGCGCGCTCGCAGCCACCTTCTCAGTTCCGCGCTGTCATAAGCCTTGTCGCCGAGCAGTCGCTTCGCGACCTTGCCCATGCTTATGAGGGGTTGGGCCACCGGACAATCATGCGCCACGCCATCGGTCAGCAGGAGAGAAATAAGACGCCCTTTGGCATCAGCGTATCCATCCGGGGAATGACGCGGCTTCGAAGCTCAGGCGGCGATCGCGGCGCGTGTCTCGTGCCAATTCCACTGCGGGAGTTTGTCCAGCCGTTACACTGGATGATCGGCGATCCGGGCGATCACATCGGCGAGCCAGGCGGAGGAATCGACGTCGTTCAGCTTCGCGGCCGTGATCAGCGAACATAGCCGCGTTCCCCGCCCCGGTCCAACCCGACGAAGAGCCATGACTTTCGGCCAACCGCGATGCCGCGCAATGATCGCTCGACGGCGGAGGCAGATCCGTCGCCTTCGAGAAAGCGACTGAAAGTCGACCAACGCCTCAGCATGTAATCCATTGCATTCGCGACATCGGCGTGGCCTGACAGTTTGCCGCGCTCGTCACGCATCCAGGTTTCCAGACCGGACACGAGAGAGCTCCGCCGACGCGGGAGACCTTGCCTTTGGCCCCAGTCGATGGGCGGCGATGATCGACTTCCCGCCTTTCGATGCGACGGTGGAGCATTAGTGCCCTTTGCCAGGCGTCTTTTTTGCACCTGCGGGGCACGGCCGTTTGTGGCCGCACGGATCAGATCTTCGTCGTGGGACGCTCGGTCAGAGAGGCTTGCCAGGCCGACAGAGCCGAATGTCCCACTCAATTGTGCTGCTGGCCCGAAGCCGCACGTGATCGAGCACCTTCAGGCGGGACGCGCACCGGCGCCAGGTTCGCAACGATTCCGTTGCCCGCCACATCGATATGATAAAGACTCCGTCTGGCGCGAGAAAGCTTTCGTAGCGCGCCAGTACAAGTTCTGGCTTCGGCAGGTAGAAGAGCATCTCGTTGAACACGATGACGTCGAACCGGCCTCCAGGGTCGAAGGTAGCCGCGTCAGCGACTTCAAACCGCGCCTGGCTCTGCCCGCGTTCACAAGCCTGCTGGATGGCGACATCCGCTATGTCGATTCCAACGTAGCGAAGATCTTTGTCCTGACAAACCCAGGCGGACAGATTGCCGTTACCGCAACCAATATCCAGCAGGCTCGTGGCGGAGACGATGGTCCGGCAGTATCCGGCGATGACGGCGAAGCGGGACATCTCGTTGAGACCACCGAGATAATTCCAGTATCCCGCCGCGTATTCTCGATTCCAGGTCTCCTGATCAATCCCGGTCGGCCTGCGCCGGAACAAGTACGAAGCGGGTTCGACAATGGCCGGGTGATTTACAATGTCTTTGATTAATTTTCTTATCGATAACTTACTCAAACGATCAGCCCCCACGAAAACAGGCCAAGGAGAACCGAAGCGGCAAGAGTGGTCGCAAAGAGAATCAGGGCATGCCACGTTCTTAGGATTTTGACGTGGCGCAACATCATGAGTTGCATGGCGTTAAGCGGGAAGGCGCCGATTGTCGAGGCCCAGGCGGCGCCCTCATCACCGTAGCGGTGATAAAGGATATAGATGGAGCTGCCCAATATGACGGTCGCGAGAGGATAGATCACCAACCCATCGACCAGCGGTCGATTTCCAGCGGTCAACGAAAGCGGAAGCAGCCAGGCCGCGAGAGCCATGGGTGGTACGGCCACGAGAATAATCCGGACCGTGTCGATGCCCTGACGATATGGCGGATAAATGACGCCGATGAGAAATCCGGCGAGGAGTATTCCGGCTCCCATCACAATCGTTACGATTCCAACCAGACCGCATAGATCCCTGATCAGGACGCGCGACAACGCGTAACTGGCCGATCCACAAATCCGCTCGACGATTTTTGGGTAATAAAATGCACTAAGACTACCTGCCGTTCCCACCAGAAGCGAGAAGACGTTGGCACTGAAGGCAAACAGGCCAAACTGATCGGGGGCGATGAGGAAAGAAGCGACCCAGCGATTTTCGGTGACATAAAACGACCAGATGAACACGGTCGCGAAAAATGGAATGCCACTTCCGACCAGCGACGCTCCGTCCCGAAAGGAAGGCCGTTCAGACGCTTTCAGCGGCATGTGCCGATGAAATAAAACCGCGCAGGCGACATACCAGGTCGCGAGAGCCGCGAGACAACCCGTTACCCCGGCGATGATAAGGCCGCCGAGTCGGATGAAGATCAATCCCAACGACAAAATGAAATCTCCGATCGCGTAATCCCGCCGCTGAGATCGGGCGCGATATATATAAATCGGCCCGAGCGCGAGCATATACGCGAGCCCGGCCAAAGCAGCGAGCAATCCGGCACTCAGACTGAACGGCAGTTCCTTCTCCATCGCGAGTATCGTCAGTGCCAGACTGGTCAGCGGGAACGCGATCACCGCGACGGCCAGCCGCAGCCACAGGAGACGGTCGCCAATGCTTCGCGCCATATCCGGTCGCCCCGAGCCTAGATATGCCAAGACCCGGCGATCGATGACCTGCGAGATTCCAAGATCGAAGATCAATCCGTAATTGAACAAAGTGATGACCAGGGCGTACTCGCCGAATATGCGAGGTTCCATCAATTTCGGTAATATCATACCCACGACGGCGTTGAGTAAGGCGGCGACCGGGAGGAGACTTCCGAAGACCACTGGCTTTGAAAGCAAGCCCTTTGGTCGCGATCTGGTCTGGCCGCCGAGGTCTTTTCCCCGAAGAGCCGGTTCTGCCTCGCTCATTGCAGTCCGGCCAGGTGGCGATTGACATCGTTATGCGGCCCGCACTTCGCGGCTCTCATGCGATCCCGGCGGCGCTAGCAGGCTTCGATCCAAAGCTAACGTCCGTTCGCCGCCTGGTTCCGACAATCAGGTTTCGTCCTACGCCAAGGCGCCGATCGCCACGTGTCGCACTCATTTGAAAAGCCCATGGCTTTGTTTCGCCGCCTGTGTAGCCACGAACCATACGAGGTCGCCATACATTTCCGCGCTGGCCTCGGCGCGGCCGGCTCTGATGCCATCGGCCCGACGGCATCAGGGCATGCGTGTGGTGTGAGGAGTACACACCAAGGCGCACCCTACCGCCCGCACTGCCATGGATGGACTTGGGGTCATTCACCCGACAGTCCCCCGCCCCAGCGTGTCCACGCATCAGCGATAGCGTGGATTTTCGTATCGCGGCCGCCACTCCAGCGTCCGATCGCCTGATTCTGCTCCCCCCTTTTCTGCCCGATGGTGCCGGTCCTGCGAGACGATCACCCAACCGCCGGCTCCGTTCCATCCTATCGCGCGCGGCCGCGTCGGTCCGGACCTGCTGGCGACGATCGTGCGCGGCAAATTCGGCGAGCATCAGCCATTGAACCGGCAAAGCGAACGTTTCGCCCTTGAGGGCATCGATCTCAGCGTCTCCACGCTTGCCGACTGGGTCGGCGCCTGCACGAGCGCCCTGTCGCCGTTGGTGACGTTGATCGCCGCGCATGTCCTGGCTGCCGAGCGGCTTCACGGCGACGATACGACGGTGCCAGCGCTGGCCAGAGGAAAGACCATCACCGGACGGGTTTGGGTTTATGTGCGGGACGATCTCCCGTTCGGCGGCCGGGCACCACCGGGCGCGATCTTCTACTACTCACCCGATCGAGGTGGGAAACACCCGTGTCAACATCTGAAGAGCTACGCGGGTATCCTTCAGGCTGACGCATATGCCGGGTTCAACGACCTCTACCATGAGGGGCGCAAGCCCGGTCCGATCACCGAAGCCGCGTGCTGGGCGCATGGACGACGCAAACTGTTCGTGCTCGCCGATGTCGCGAAGGCGCAGCTGGCGATCGAGGCGGTGCGCCGGATCGATGCGATCTTCGATGTCGAGCGCGAGATCAATGGCCTGGCCGCGGAACAACGGCTCGCCATACGACGGGTCCGGGTCGCGCCGTTGGTTACATCGCTCGAGAACTGGATGCGCGGGAAGCGCGCCGGGCTCTCGCGTCATGCCGATGTCGCCAAGGCCATGGATTACATGCTCAAACGATGGGCCTCGTTCACATGCTTCCTCGGTGA
>JBEKGV010000345.1:0-5409 GCA_050012615.1 Acetobacteraceae bacterium
ATGACGAAATACGGCGTCAGAGGTGGAATCGGATTGTCGGTATTGACATCCGGCAGGCACGCGACAGCCGTTGCCAGGGTCGAATGCAGGTGCACGATCGCTCCCGCTTCCGCGCGTGTCACATAGAACGCGCGATGCATGAATACTTCCTTTGACGGCTTATCGCCCGCGACGTGGTGAAAGTCCTTGTCCAGTTTGGCGATCCGGCCAGGATCGAGGCGGCCCAGGCTGGAATTGGTGGGAGTGATCAAATAGCCGTCGTCAATCCGCATGCTGATGTTGCCGGCGCTACCGACCGAGAAACCGCGGGCAAACAGGGAAGCGGCCAGCTCGACCATCAGGTCGCGGGATTGAGTCTCGTTCATTTCGTGGTCCCTTCCAGCATCTGGAATGCCTTCAAGAAGAAATCGTTCGCGCCGAAATTGCCTGACTTCAGGGCCAGCAACAGATCGACGTTGCTTCCCGAGGCATACGTCCACGGGACGCCTGGATCGATCTCCTCACCGATCCGAAGTCGTCGCACGCCAAGCCGAGTAACGACCGCACCAGACGTTTCTCCACCTGCAACGATCATCCGGCGAACACCGCGCGCGACCAGCCCTTCGGCGATGTGCGCCATGGCGTCTTCCAACAGTGCACCAGCCTTATCGGGTCCACCAAGTGCCGCCTGAATCGCGGCGACTTTGTCGGGCGGCGCGGAGGCAGAGATAACGACCGGCGTTTTACCGATCTTGCCGTCAGCCCATTCGAGAGCGGCGTCGGCGATCTTCGTCGGGTCGCGCGATGCGAGCGGATCGAGTTCAAGCATTGGCATGTGCGATCTGGCGACGCCGAGCTGCGCCAGTGTGGCGCGCGAACATGAACCCGACAGCACCGCGGTCGATCCTGACACCGCGGGCAACGCGCCGGCATCATTCGCCGCATGCAGCAAACCGGCTCGGCGGAAATTGCCTGGCAGTCCCATCGCGACACCGGAACCACCGCCAAGCAGTGCATGATGCTCGGCCGCTTCACCGATCGCGACAAGATGTGCGTCGGTGACGGCGTCAACGATGGCGTGCCGGCGGCCTTGCTCCTTTAACCCGGTCAGCGCGTCCCGGATGGCGTTGCGGCCTTTGTCCACCGTCGGGAAAGCAACAAGTCCGACTGTGCCGCCGGTCTGCCGCGACAGCACGCGCACCAGGTTGGCGTCGGTCATCGGGGTCAGCGGATGGCGTTCCATCCCGCTTTCGTTCAGCAACGCGCCGCCGACGAACAAATGGCCGAGGTAAACGGTGCGTCCGTTGGTCGGAAACGCGGGACAATGCAGCGAAAATCCGCAGCAAAGCGCCTGGATCAGCGCGTCAGTGACCGGGCCAATATTGCCCTGATCGGTGCTGTCGAAGGTTGAGCAATACTTGAAGAAAAACTGCCGCGCGCCTGCCGCGCGCAACCAGTCCAGCGCCGCGAGGCTTTGCTCCACGGCCCATTTCACCGGCGCGGTACGGGACTTGATCGCCACCACGACAGCATCCGCGTCCGGTACCGGATCGGCTGGCGCGGGCGTGCCGATCAATTGCACGGTGCGCATCCCGCCGCGTACCAGCATGGAGCAAAGATCGGTTGCTCCGGTGAAATCGTCGGCGATGGCGCCCAGCAACATGGATGGAGCCTCCTTCCTGGACCTGGCTTAAAGCCTGCTTGCTTCCGGTTGAAGCGAGCAGGCTTTAAGGGGCCTACGCTTAAGAGCGCGATTCACGTCTTCCGACTATTCAGCCTCAATCGATCACGCTCAAGGGGTCAGACATTCAATTGGCGGGATCCCAAATGGATTATACCAGGGCCTCAGCGAACAAAGCGGCCTGGCTCCTCCAGGATGGCAGAGTTTGACCGATAAGCCACGCCTGTTCGGCCATGGCGAGGCGCTGATCGCGTTCGACGATCAGGCGTCGCAACGCTTGCGAAACCGGATCGGGATCGCCCACCGAGCAAACGGTGCCCGTTTCCATTGTGATCAACGCGCCTGCCGCGCCGCCAGCGGTGACAACGACGGGCAAGCCGCGCTTCAACGCCTCGGCGATCGCCATGCCGTATCCTTCGTAATGCGTGGTCAGCGCGAACAGATCCGCTGTTCGCCAAACGGTTTCGAGCGCGTCGCCGACCAGTTCGCCGGCAAATCGCACACGATGGCCGACGCGCAGTTCGTTGGCCAGCGCCATCAGCTCATGCGCGTGAGCGGGGTCACGATCCGGCGAACCAACGATCGTCAGATGCCAACTCAGATCGAGCAACCCGGCCAGCGCGCGCAGCAACACATCATGGCCCTTGCGAGGGATCAACGTGCCGACCGACACGATCTCGCATACAAATCCACGCGACCCAACATTCGACCCTGGACAACGTGGCGCATCGTCGGTCCCGGGAACGACAATGCCAACGCGATCGGGCGGAATGTGAAACCGCGACGTCAGCGTTTCGGCCGTCGTGTCGCTGGTGACGATCAGCCGTTTCAGGCAGGAGAACAACCGGCATTCAATGTGTGCCAACACGCTCCGCTGAGCTTCCTCCAGTCCGGTTTCCATCGATACCGGATGATGGATGAGCCCGACTGAACCGCGCGCCGGGATCGCGTCCTGGAGGCCCGGGAAGGCCGGAAGTGCAAGGCCGTCGATGACCGGCTTCGAGTGCGGCGGCATGTTTCGCCAGGCCGCGTGGGCCGCATCTCGGGCGACGTCATCGGCCAGAGGAAATGACCCGATCAGTTCAATCACGTCGACCTCGTGGGCGGCCGCGCGCAGCTCGGCGACGATCCGGCGGTCATAGCCGTAACCGCCGGACACCAGATCGAACGGTGCCGGGACGATCAACGATACGTGCATGATTCTCCCTGGCTCACGATGTGGGTGGGGCTAGACGCCCTCGATGATCCCGCCGAACGGAACCCAGGTCTTGCCGTCCCATTTCATCAACTGCATCGCCTTGATGGGATGGAAATTGGTAGGACTGGTGTTGACCGTGATCCCAGGCAGCAGGACCGGGTCGTCGAAGTCCTTCAGATTGGCCGCCTGCTTCATGATATTCTCACGCGAGAAATCGTTGCCGCACTGCTTCAGCACCTGCAGCATCACGAGGCTGACGCCGTAGGCGAAGACATAGCTCAGGTCGGTCAAATCCGCGCCTGGCATGTGTTTGGCCATGAAATCCCGCCACTGGATCATGCCGGGATCATTCGTCCACCGCGGATCGGTCGGGTCCTTGAGGTAGTTCGTGCTGATCATGCCAACCGAATTTTCCGGCCCGGCGGGCATCATCACGGTGCCGACAGAGATCGCGACGTTGGTCATGAAGAACAGCGGCGACCAACCGAGATCATGCACCTTCTTGATCGATTGCGCGGCGAATTTCGGAATCGCCCCGACCAGCAGGGCGTCGGCACCCGAGGCCTGCAGCGTGGTGATCTGGCTGTCGATCGTCGCATCCGTCGTTTCATAGGACGCCAGCACGGTTCTCTGGTCGAACCTGTCGCCAAGTATATCCTTGACGCCGGCCGGATAGTCCTTACCGAAGTCGTCGTTCTGATAGAGGATCGCGATCTTCGCGTCAGGCTTCTGCCGCAGCATGTACTTCGTGTAGATCTGCGCCTCCGTCCGATAACTGGGCTGGAAGCCCATCGTCCAGGGAAAGTGCTCGTAGTCGCCCCATTTGTCCGCGCCTGTCGAAATGAACAAATGTGGCACCTTCTTCTGGTTCACATAGCGTTGGATCGCTGAATTCGTTGGCGTGCCAAGCGTGTTGAACAGCAAGGCGACCTGATCCTGTTCCACGAGGCGGCGAACCTGTTCCACCGTCTTTGGCGGGCTGTAGCCATCGTCGAGCGAGATGAAATTAATCTTGCGGCCCGCGACACCGCCCTGGTCGTTCACCATGTTCCAGAACGCTGTCTCGAGCTTGCCGATCACTCCATAGCCGGAGGCCGGGCCGCTGTATGCGATGGTGTGACCGATCTTGATCTCGGTCGCTGTCACACCCGGCGTATCCTCGGCGCGCGCCAAACGAAATGGCGTGATGAGCGAGGTGCCGGCCAGTGCGGTAGCCGCGGTGAGAACGTTGCGACGTTTCATTTCGTTTCCGCCGGTTGTTGTACGCAGCCTGCATGAACCCGGTGATATTCGAAAGCGGGAACGCCATGGTGGCCTGAGATGGTGCGTGTCCCGAGATCAGGGGTGTCCTGAGATCCGGCACTCCGGGATTCGACGAAACGCACAAAGAGACCTGTAACGGCCAGCCGACTGCTTGGTCCACCCATCAAAATGCAAAGGAAATC
Source organism: Acetobacteraceae bacterium (assembly GCA_050012615.1). Taxonomy (GTDB): domain Bacteria; phylum Pseudomonadota; class Alphaproteobacteria; order Acetobacterales; family Acetobacteraceae; genus Rhodopila. Next base: position 4,304 of record JBEKGV010000345.1, read on the forward strand.
CACATGGCACGCGCCCATCGCCGGTTGAGCTTGTCCGCCAAAGGCCGCGCCGTCTGGCCATGGTTCCACTGGCCATGGTTCCACTGGTCAAGATTCCCCTGATGGCGGTCCGGGTGGGGAAAGAGCCGAACCATCATCGCCGCGTTGATGAGACTGGCGAGCCCGGGAAACACCCGAGCGAGATTCCCCCTCGTACGCGACATCCGGGCCGGCGTGGTGCGCCTGACCGGTTCCACGCCGACCAGCCTGTCGATCTCCTGACGGATCCGGGAACGCGCGCGATGCAACAGGACGCGCTGATTCTCGGCGCTGATCTCAAGCAGGGCGCACGTCTCTTCGGCGTCGCGGCCTTCCATGTCGCGCAGCAGGATCACCGCGCGTTGACCAGCCGGCAACAGCTCGATGACCGCCTGGACGTGGTCCCACAGTTGGCGCCCCCCAACAATTCTCTCCGGATTCAACTCGTCCCACAGCCTGGGCACTTCGACCCAATGTCCATCCGGTTTGAATTCCGTGAGAGGGACGCCGCGTTCCGTGGGCGATGTGCCTTCCATGAGGGAGCCCAGGCTGACGAGGCGCCCCTCGCGGGAGACCCGGGTGCGGGCACGATTGGCCACGATGCTGAAGATCCAGGTCACCAGACTCGAGCGTCCTTCGAATTTGCCCACGCCCGCGTACACCGCCAGCCAGGTATCCTGGACGACTTCTTCGGCCAAAGCGTGGCTGCCGATTATGGAGGCAGCGAATCGCACGAGAGACGCATGGAATCGGCGGACCAAAATTCGATAGGCCGCGGAGTCGCCCTGGCGCAAACGCGCGAGAAATCCCGGATCGTCGAACTCGGCCGGACCCATTGGAGCGACTTGTCCCCATTGCTTCTTCGGACCACCCTCACATGATCTGGTCGGCGCGAGGAGATTCGAGATTGGACTGTAGTGCTGTTCCACCCGGCGGTCATCATGGCGGCCAGCCAGGCGATCCGAGGCCGCCGTGCTGAAATGCCGAGATTTGGCCGAGTTGGTGACCCCTTACCTGGAAGGCTCGCTGCCGGTCAAAACCCGCCTGGCCGCACGGTTTCATTTGTGGCTATGCGGGGCTTGCCGGCG
>JBEKGV010000346.1:0-5401 GCA_050012615.1 Acetobacteraceae bacterium
GGGATCGCGCAGTTCGTGCAGCAGTTCGAAATTCAGAACGGGCAGATGGCGGCAGCCGCGATCATCTCGACCATTCCGGCATTGTTGCTCATGCTGTTCGGCCAGCGGTTCGTCGTGCAGGGGCTGACCATGGGAACGGTGAAATAGAGGCATCATGAAAACCATCTTCGTGCTGTTCGACTCGCTCAACCGCCACCTGCTTGGCTGTTACGGCGGCACGCGCGTGCCCACACCGAATTTCGACCGTCTGGCGGCGAGAAGTGTCGTGCATGACAGGCACTATGCCGGTTCACTGCCCTGCATGCCGGCGCGGCGCGATCTGCTGACCGGCCGGCTGACGTTCCTGCACCGAAGCTGGGGGCCGCTGGAACCGTTCGACAACGCGTTTCCCGAATTGCTGAAAACCAAGGACGTGCATTCGCATCTGGTCACGGATCACTATCATTACTGGGAAGATGGCGGCGCGACCTATCACAACCGCTATTCCTCGTTCGACTTCATTCGCGGCCAGGAGCGCGATCCATGGAAAGCCGTGGTGCAACCGCCATGGGAACGGCTGAAAGAAAAATATCACGAGCGGCAGTTCTCGGTTGGCACCACCAGCCGGTTCGGCAATTACATCGTCAATCGCGAATTCATCCGTGAGGAGAAGGAGTTCCCCTCCGTTCAATGCTTCGCGAAGGGGCTGGAATTCCTCGACCTGAATCGCGACGCCGACAACTGGTTCCTGCAGATCGAAACCTTCGACCCGCATGAGCCGTTTTTCGCGCCGGAGCGATTCAAAGATCAGTTCAGGACCACGTGGAATGGCCCGATCCGCGATTGGCCGCGCTACGACCGGGTAGACGAACTCCCCGAAGAGGCCAACGAATTGCGCGCGAATTATTACGCGGTCTTCGCGCTGTGCGATTTCCTGCTTGGCCAGTTGCTGGATTATTTCGACCTGCACGATCTCTGGAAGGACACCGCGCTGATCGTGTCGACCGACCACGGCTTCCTGCTCGGCGAGCACGACTTCTGGGCCAAGAACCGCATGAACATGTACGAGGAGATCGTGCACATTCCCCTGTTCATTCACGACCCGCGCGCGGCGAAATCCGGCCGGTCGGGCCGGCTCACTCAATCGATCGACATCGCACCGACCTTCCTCGACCTGTTCGGCATCGCGCCGCCAGCGGAAATGGAAGGGCGTTCGCTGGTGCGCGACGGCGGACGCGAGGCAGTGATTTTCGGTTATTTCGGCGGCGCGGTGAATGTCACGGATGGCCGTTACACCTATCATCGCTTTCCGGAGAATTTGCGCGAGCAGGAAATATTTCAGTACACCGTCATGCCGACGCACCTGAATCGGCGCTTCACCCCTGAGGAACTCTCGACGGCTACTCTGTCCTCCCCGTTTGGCTGGACCAAGAACGTTCCGCTCCTGAAAATTCCCGTCACCGAACGATCGCCGATGTATTCGAACTATGGACCAGGCGCTCTGCTGGAGAGCGGTACGCGGCTCTACGATCTGCTCACCGATCCGGGCCAGGCGAAGCCGCTGCATGACAGTGCGATCGAAGCGCGGATGATTCGGCTGATGCGTGACCTGATGGTCCGGAATGAAGCCCCGCCAGAGGCATTTTCACGGCTCGCGCTCCGCCCCGATTGACCTCGGATCCCCCTGAACCTCAAACCGCACGGCGCGGGTTCGTTCTTCGGAGCCTTGCGTCTTTCGGCGCCGATTGACAGCGAGCGCTCTGCTTCAGCCAATGATGAGGGAAGATCGGCCGATGGCAGCGCCGTTCGTGAAGCGTGGGCTTGCCGACCCGACGGACCACGTTCTTTTCAGGGGGTGTCATGGAGTTCTGGACAGAGCCACAGATGGCGTCGATCCACAAAATGCTCAACCCGCGCTCCATCGCGATCGTGGGCGCGACGCCGCGGATGCAGTATGGCGGGCGGTTTCTGGCGGCGTCGCTCAAGGCCAAAGACCGGGTGCGGGTTTATGCCGTGAACCCGCGCTATGACGAAATCATGGGGGAGAAGTCCTACCCGAGTGTGACGGACCTGCCGGAGGCCCCCGACGTGGTGGGCATCGTGGTGCCCTACGACCAGGTGCTCGCTGTCCTGCGGGAGAGCCACCGCAAGGGGGCGGGATCGGCGATCGTGATTTCCGCCGGCTTCGCCGAGCGCGGCGTGGACGAGCGGCGCGATTTGCAGGGGGAACTGGGTGAATTCGCCCGCACCTCGGGCCTGCGGATCAGCGGCCCCAACTGTCTGGGCCTGGCGAACGTAAAGCACGACATCTGGGCTACGTCTTCCTCGCGTGGGGCGTCTGGTCTGACGGGGCCGATCGGCCTGGTGTGCCAAAGCGGCGCGACGGCCTTCGGGCCGTTCCTGGTGCGGGCGGTGGAGGCGGGGATCGGCTTCAGCTACATCATCTCGACAGGGAATGAGGCAGACCTCGATTTTTCCGACTTTGCCCGTTATCTGCTGGATGATCCGGATACGCGGGTCATCGCGGGTTTTGTCGAGGGCTTCAAGCGGGCCGATAAATTTCTTGAAGTCGCAAAACTCGCGGCGGAGCGCGGCAAGCCGATCGTCCTCATCAAAATCGGCCGTTCCGAACTCGGAGCGAGGGCCGCACAATCGCATACCGCGGCGCTGACGGGCGCGGACGCAAGGTACGATGCGATCTTCGCCCAATACGGGGTGATCCGGGTCCAGGATTACGACGAGCTCCTGGAGGTCGCGCACCTCCTGGCCCACACCCCTAAGCCCAGAGTGCCGGGCATCGCGGTGGTATCCCACTCGGGCGGCATCAGTTCGCTCACCGCCGACATGTGCGGTCAGGCTGGTCTCGATCTGCCAACGCTTGGCGACGCGGCGCGCGACGGCATCAACGGGATCCTGAAGGGCTTCGGGTGGGCCGCGAATCCGGCCGACGTGACGGGCTTCGCCAACAGCGAGTCGTTCCCGGGGATCATGGAGCATATGGTAGGTGATCCCCGAATGGGGACGCTCGTCGTGGCGAGTTCCGGGGCGGATGCCCAGTCTCGGCAGGTCATCAGCGAGCGGGAGCGGACGGACAAGGGTGTGGTGTTCTTGTGGACCGGAAGCCGGGACGCCAAGGCTGGGCTGGGGTTGCTGAAGGAGGCCCGGATCCCAGTGTTCTACACGCCGGACACATTGGCCCGGGGCCTGCGGAGCCGGCTGGCGTATCATACGTGGCGCGAGCGCCGGCTGGCCGATGGCTTTGCCCCGGTGGGGTCGCGGACGGCGGCGCAGGATGCGGCCATCGCCCAGGCTGTGGGGCTGGGGCGTGCCACACTCTCGGAGTCGGAGAGCAAGCAGCTGTTGGTGGCCTGGGGCGTGGGGAGTGCGCGTGAGCGCCTTGTGGAGTCCGCGGAGGCCGCCGTCGAGGCCGCGGAGCAGCTTGGGTTTCCGGTGGCTCTCAAGGTCGACTCGCCGGATATTTTGCACAAGACAGAGGCCGGGGTCATTCGGCTGAACCTCGGCGATGCGGCACAGGTGCGAGCGGCCTGGGCGGAGATCCTGGCCAGTGCCAAGGCGTATGCGCCACAGGCTCGGATCAACGGCGTGTCGGTGCAGGAGATGGTGGGAGAAGGCGTCGAAGTCATCGTTGGCGTGTCTTGCGACCAGCAATTGGGCCCGGTGCTGCTGTTCGGGAGTGGCGGCGTGATGGTCGAGGTCTACAACGATGTGGCCCTGCGACGCTGCCCCATCACGCGCCGCGAAGCACATTCCATGATCGCTGAGGTCAAAGGCGCCCGGTTGCTTCGGGGTTTTCGCGGACGGCCGGCGGCGGACGTCGAGGCGCTTGAGGATACGCTGGTGCGGGTGTCGGAGTTCGCCATGCACATGGGAGGACATCTGGCGGAGTTGGATATCAATCCGCTTTTGGTGCTGCCGGCGGGGCGGGGGGTGAAGGCGGTCGACGCGCTGGTCGTGTTGCGTGGCGTTTAGCACCGCATGCGGCTGAGATTGATCGCCGCCGTGGTGGTGCCGGGGTTGGGGCTGTGGACACCCGGCCAAAGTCCCATGTGTAGGCCCTTAGTACTGGCGCCTGCGTGCGTTCCCGCTCAGAACACCCACCTTTGCCAGTGTAGCACACGAAGCTGTTCATCGGAATTTTCCTGTGCCAGGATGCAAGTATGACCATCGAAATTTCTCACGAAACCGAAACACGGCTCGCCGACGAAGCACGACGGCGCGGCGTTTCCGTGGACACACTGCTCAGGCGTTTCATCGATGAGCGGGTTGCGCTGACGTCTCAGGCATCGGCTCGCCCCAACCTACCGGTCTGGCATCTTGGCAGCGTCGGAGCTTTGCATCGCCGCGACATCTACGACGATGTCTGTTGAGCCAGGTCTCGCCGACACAAACGTTCTGATCTACGCGCTTGACGCCGACGCTCCGCATCATACGGCCGCGCGCGCCCTGGTTGAGGCAGCGCGCGACGGATCCGCGACGCTCTATGTGACACCGCAAATACTCAGCGAATTTTACGCCGTGGTGACCAATGCGCGGCGCGTGGCGAAGCCGCGTTCGCCGGCCGAGGCCTTGGACGCGATCTCCGATCTGCTGAAGTTTCTACACGTGCTGCCGATTCCCGCGCATGTCGTGGACGGTTGGATGAGTTTGGTGCGCCGTCATCCGGTTACCGGCGCCGATGTATTCGATTTGCAGATCGTCGCGACGATGCAGGCAAACGATGTGCAACGCATCTACACGTTCAACGTTCGTGACTTCGAAATGATCGGGGCGATTTCGGCTGTGACGCCATGAACAAGGTTCGCCGTGTTCCCACGGCGAGCCGTATCAAATGGGCCTGGGCGACAGAAACGGTCTCGGCATGAAGTTGCAGCGTGGGCCGGTGATTGGTGCCAAGTTCGAGGATGGCGATCCTTAGGCCGCCAAGCCGGTTCTGATGGCGAATGTTCTTGCCCGACGTGATCAGAACATCGAACCCGTCCCGCTCGGCCGCCCGGAGGAGATCGCCGTTGCGCAACTCATGCCAACCCATCTCAAAGGCGTGCCTGACTTCGACGCCGGCGAGAATCGTCCGCAGACCGCGCGGGACGCTGTGATCGAGAAGGGCCCTCAAGCCAGGCGCGGCATCCTCGCCTTTCTGTGGCTGTCGTAGAAATCGAACACGGCGCGAACCGTATCCGGCGTGATTCCGCCGTGGTTCTCAACCAGCCATTCGATCCCCTGCTCCCGGTTGGTAAGAAGATCCTCTGGGTGGAGCCGCGTCCCCTTGATGACTGGCTTGCGGCCCCGCTTTCCGGGCACGGTCTCGATCAGGGCGCGTTCGGTCCAATCAATGTGTTCCATGATCGCAGCTTAACACGATCGCGGCCCGGTGTTCCTGCGGCGACGCAGCTCATGGCTGCTG
>JBEKGV010000347.1:0-5400 GCA_050012615.1 Acetobacteraceae bacterium
ACTCTTCCATCAGCGACAATTGAACCCACAGCGGCACGGCGGCGGCGGTCAGCGCAACGCCGGCCGGCGCGTCACCATTCGCAGAAAAAGCCCAATCGAGCGCCGCGCGCAGATCGTCGATCTGTCGCAAATAATCAGCTCGCCATTCGGCGGCGGGCCGCGTCTTCAATTCCGTTTCGGCACGCGCGAACAGGTCGCGAAAATACCCGGCGTGGCGTCGCGCCAGCCACTCGCGATCACCGCTCTCGTCAAGCTTATCAAGCGCGTAGGCCCTGGTTGTTTCCAGCAGGCACCAGCGCGTGGCGCCCTGGGTCGCGTCCATTACGACTAGCGATTTCGTGACTAGATTGGCGACGCCATCCATTACGGCCGCCACATCGAGCCCGGTATCCGTCATGACGGCGACAGCGGCATCAAGGGTGAACCCGCCGTGGAACACTGCCAAGCGTCGAAACAACCGCTGCTCTGCTTCCGGCAGCAACTCATGGCCCCAGTCGAGCGTCGCGCGAAGTGTCCTGTGCCGTGCGAGAGCCGTACGGCGTCCGCCGGTCAACAGCGCGAAACGATCGCGCAGGCCTATGGCCACCGAGGCAATTCCAAGCGAGGCCGCACTGGCCGCGGCGAATTCGATGGCGAGCGGTAGACCGTCAAGGCGCCGGCAGATCGCGGCAACCGATGTGAGTTCTTCGGCGCGTGGCGAGAAGTCGACGTCCAGCGCATTCATTCTCGTGATGAAAAGTTCCACCGCGCTGTGGCCCAGTATGTGGTCGGGCGTTTGCTGTCCGAGAGCGGGTACATCGAGCGGCGGAACGCGATAGACCGCCTCGCCGTCGATCCGCAGGATTTCGCGACTGGTCACGAGAACCGTGGTGTTTGGGCACAAGCGCACGAAGCGCTCGGCCAGGTTGGCCGCCGCGTCGATGACGTGTTCGCAATTATCGAGCACCAGCAGAAGATGTTTCGTGCCGACGGCGTGAGCAATGGACTCCGCCGAAATTTCGCCGCTGAGCTTCAGCCCGAGCACGCTGGCTACCGTGGATGGCACGAGGCCGGGGTCGGGCAGGGAGGCCAGCTCAACAAACCATCCACCACCGTCGAAGTCGGCGACAGCGCCGCGGGCCGCCTCGATGGCAAGGGAGGTCTTCCCGATGCCGCCAGGGCCCGTCAGCGTCACGACCCGGTACGCGGAGACAAGATCCCGGACATGCCGCGCCGCGGCGGCCCGGCCGATCAGGCGCCCGGCGATCAGGGGGAAGTTGTTCGCCGGAGCGGCGCCGCCTTCGCGCATCGGCGGGGAAGCGGCCGGCTGCGCTGTGGAGCCCTGTTGCCGAGGCGTCCAGTTCCCCAGCAGACGATAGCCTCGACCTGAGGCCGTCTTCAGCATGGCTCGATCCTGGCCAAGCGCTTTGCGGATCGCGGATATATGAACCTGGAGCGTGTTTTCTCCGACCGTGGCGCCCGGCCATATGCGGTTCATGAGATCGTTCTTGGTGACCAGTTCGTTGGCCGACCGAACCAGGATCTCGACGATTTCGAAAGCGCGCGCGCCGATGGGCACCGCGACACCTCGCGCCAGCAGTTCGCGTCGTCCGAGGTCGATCTGCCACTGCCCGGTCTCGTAGACCTGGCTCGGGCGTTGTTCCGACACCCTGGTGCCCCCGATTCAGGATTTTTCGGATTCGCCGGAACACTGTCCCCCGGGTCGGGGGTTTTGCAACCCCGCGTTCGAATCCCTTGGGCGGACGGTTTTGGGTGAAAATCGGACCTATGTCGGGACCTGAACTTTCGCAATCAGGTCCTGTTCGCGTTCGCCGGGGACGCCCGGCAGTGCCCGAAACACAAGGTCCTGATAGTAGAATTGCATAACCGTGAAGATGAAGGCCGTGCTGATACCGAACAGCAGCATACCGTTGGCGGCCTCTAACGCGCCCATGATCCGCCAGTGCGGCTGGAGCGTAAGCCCCGAGGCGCCTCGCGTGGCCATCGCATCGACAGAGTAGAGGATCGCGGCTTCAGGCGACCCGAGCGCGCCTAACCACAAATACGCCGCCGCCCAGAACGCGGCCTCGATCCCGTGTAGCCCGGAAAGCAGCAGTCCCATCGCGGTGATCGCGCCAATCACGATCGCGAACACATGTGGTAAGGGAAGGCTCCGGCGTTTCAACTGAAGCCGCGTAACGTGCACCACCGAGACCATGAATGTTACGCCAGCCGCGTGGATTGCCAGGGTCAGCGCGACAAGCGCCAGGCCGTAAATCCAGTTATCCAACAGAGTTATCCTGGTAGTCGAAGCTTCCAGGGCAGGTTGCTCTGATCCGCGCCCCGGAAGGCTTCGTTCGATTCAAACTGTAATCGGCCGCCGTCAGTGATCGCATGTCACGGGTTGGTCCCTCTTCGGCCGCGCGCCGTATATCCGAATTCGGCTTCAATCCGGGTATGATGGCGATCACGGCTTTCCATCACATTCGCGCCTGCCAGTGCACCAGGTCTTTTCGGTTCAGATGCTCTATTGTCAAATCGCCGCATCCAATGCCGTCGACGTTCGTGCACCGAGAGCGCGGCGCCGCGCGGCGTCGGGCTTTCACGACAGGGTTCGGGTGTTCTGGAAATCCAGGGTTTGAGCGCCGCGGTAGACGTTGGGCGTCGCTCGCCCATCCCGTGCGGTGCCGGCTGACTGTCATGAGGAAGCAACGAAAATGTGGACCTTCAAGTGAACGCGTTGACGCTGTGGCGGCAACTGCCATGGGCGGCGCGGTTCCCGATCACCGCCACGACCGCCATCGTGATTTTGCTCGCCCTTGCCTGGGCTTTGACAGGGTTTGGTTGGCTCGGGCTCGACGCGACCGCCACTTTCGGAGCCATGCTGGGTATCGTGTTCGCGATCGCGCTGGCTGTCGCGTTGATGACCCTGGTATTTTACAGTGACCGCGACGGAATGGGCGACCTCCTCACGGATGCCGGGGAACCGGGTGTCCACAGCAGGGAAGATGGTTCCCGTGATGGACAGGCGGGGCAGCGGGCCCGGTAAACAAGACCGCCCCGAAACCGTCCGATTGACCTGGCGCCCTGGTGCCGCGGACCTCAGAAAGTCATCCCTAAGCACATGGAGGATGTCGCTGATCACCCGGCGATCGTCTACGCGCTCATCGCCGGGCCCATCAGTCGGCAGGCGGTGTTCGATTATCACCCATTGTGCGTCTGTCAGCCGGAACAGATGGAGTCTCATGGCTTTATGCCAGTGGCCGAATGAGTTGACCGATCGGCACAGGCCCCAACCCGTCATCACCGGGCTCTTGACCCGGTGATCTCTCGCGGCACTGTGCGGCGATAGATGGCCGGCTCGGTGGCCGGCCATGACGGGATCAACGCTTGTGCCGAAGAGTCGGTTGATTGGGTGGTCGGTTTTAGTTCCCTCCAACGTCTCCCGGAGAGAATCGCAATCATTCTGAGGCGGCAACACGATTTCCCGGTGTCAACCCTAACTCGCGGTCTATTCCGCGGCAGAGCCCGGTAGTGCCCGAAACACAAGGTGTTGATAGTAGAACTGCATAATCGTGAAGATGAAGGCCGTGCTGATACCGAACAGCAACATGCCATTGGCGGCCTCCAAAGCGCCCATCATCCGCCAGTGCGGCTGGAGCGTAAGTCCCGACGCGCCACGCGTGGCCATCGCGTCGACAGAGTAGAGGATCGCGGCCTCAGGCGACTCGAGCGCGCCTAACCACACATACGCCGCCGCCCAGAACGCGGCCTCTATCCCGTGTAATGCGGAAAGCACCAATCCCATCGCGGTGGTCGCGCCAATCAGGATCGCGAGCAGATGCGGTAGGTGAAGGCTCCGGCTTTCCAACCAAAGCCGGATACCGTGCAGCGCCGAGACCATGAATGTTACCCCTGCAGCGTGGATCGCCAGAGTCAGCGCGACAAGCGCCAGGCCGTAAATCCAGTTATCCAATGGAGTTGCCCTCGTAATCGAAGCTTCCCGGGCAGGTTGCTCTGATCGGTGCCCCGGAAGGCTTCGTTCGATTCAAACTGTAATCGGCCGTCGTCAGCGATCGCATGTCAGCAGTTGGTCCCGCATCGGCCGCGCGTCGAACATCCGAATTCGGCTTTAACCCGTAGATGACGGCGATTGCGGCTGCCCGGCGTAAAATCGGCTTTCGGCGTCCATTTCATCCGTTGTCATTCCGCGTGCAACGTTGCGCATCTACTCACTGATGTCATCGCGCCTGGCGTCGAAGGCGAACGCCTGGCGCTGCATGTGCCGGTGGACCGCGGGTTGCCTGTTAAATCACCCGGGCATCTTCGAACAATCACTCGTGCGCGGCGTGCCAGGTGGCCCAGGTTGCCGGTCCCAAGAGAATCTCTGATCGCCGCCGCGGGGGTCTAGGACGAAAACGCGCGATTTTGGATCGGCATGCTTCGATCGATTCCGAGTACTTGCGAGGAGGGGATCGCCGGTTCGGAGGTGCGAAACCGTGGCGCCGTCACATATTCAGCAGCGCTCCGACCAACGCGCCCCTGGCGGTGGTGTTCAGCGGGTCCTTGGCCAGATACACGTCGCTGATCCTGATCGGCAGATCGGCACCTTCAAACGACGCCTTCAGCCGCGGCAGGAAGTTGCGCACCATCGTCGTACCGCCCGCGCACACCACCGGGATCGGCCGGGGGAAACTTGGCAGCTTCTTCGACTCGGCCATCGCATTCTCCAGCCCGGTGACCGCGCTCTCGATCACGTCGAGGTAGTAGACCGACAGCGCGCGGTCGATCGAACCGACAGCGTCACTATCGAGGATGAAGCCATTCTCCTTGTACAACCGCACCGTGGTCGGCGTTTCGCCCGTCACCGAAGCCGAACTCTGATCGATATAGTCACCCGCCCGTGACGTGGCGAGGGTCAACACCGGCAGCCCAAGATATGCGACGCATATATTGCACATGCCGCCGCCGAAGCTCATGCCGATGCCGGTGAAATTGGCATCCTTAAGCTCTGAATACACCACCGCCAGGCCTTCGTTGATCGTCTTCGCCCGGTAACCCAGCCGCTCGCAGATCGCCTGCACCGAACGCTGATGGAAGATCAGATCAGACGCGCGGTCGAGCGGCGCACTGGGTACGCTGAGGCATAGCTTTTCGTCGCCTGATGCCTTGCCACACAGCTGCTCCAGCAACAGCTCGATCATCAGCACGTTCTTAGGTTCGGTCGGGTTCAGCAAACCGCCACACATTGGCCGCCGCGCATCGCTGTCGAGGAACTTGGCGAACTCGTCCGAGCGGTTGCCATAGGCGTAGATGTGGCTGCCCTCCACGAGATACAGGATGTGCTCACGCGCCAACATCTGCTCGGTCATTCTGCTGTACGGCAAGTCGACGAACGCATTGAGCTGTGGGTTGAAGTTC
>JBEKGV010000348.1:0-5384 GCA_050012615.1 Acetobacteraceae bacterium
CGGCGTGCGTCCGAGGAAGGCTATGTCGCCTGGCACGACCGGCGGCTGACGGCGACGCAGGAGGGTCGGCGCCGGCTGGATGCTCTGCTGCCGTTTCTGGTGATCTGACCGACGCGACTACCTGGGTTGTTCCGCGCTCAAACCTCAGGAAGCCTGGGCGTCCGCCCGCTTCGCCTTCGCGCTGGTGATCTTGCGCTTCAGTTCGCGTCCTCGGTCGGTCAGCTTGGACGCATTGGTCCCCAGCAGGAACGCGTCGATGCCACCGTTATGCTCAATGGTGCGGATCGCCCGTGTCGAGAGGCGCAAGCGAACCGACTGGCCGAGCGCTTCGGACAGCAGCGATGTGACCTGAAGGTTGGGAAGAAACCGACGGCGCGTCTTGTTGTTCGCGTGGCTCACATTGTTGCCACTCAACACGCCCTTTCCGGTTATTTCACAGCGTCGCGACATACTCGAACCGCCCTCGGGTCATAAGAAGCGGGGCTTATGACGGCGAGGCGGTCCCGCGTCAAGGACGATCCCGGAAAGGGGACGATCCCGGAAAGGGGACGATCCAGGACGGGGGAGGAACCAGGACACCTTCGGACCGGCCAATTGCCGCCGGTCGGAAACGGAGCGGCGGCAAGACAAAAAACGACCCGGCTTCCCGAAGGAAGACCGGGTCGAAGTTGTGGTCCGGGTTGACCTCGGCCGAAAATTGGCCCCTCGACCGGCGTGTGTGTGGTTGGGGGCAGCACCGGTCGAGGAGGCAACAGTATCGGCCAGGCCATCACGCTTTCGTCATTTGAGCCGCAGACAGCCGTGAAAACCACACGTCAATGAAGATTATCACTGGCTCTGGGCAGACCGTCCATGGCCGCATCTCACGCGGTTTGTCCAATTTTTCGCGCTTTGGCTCTTGAGCAAACGCGCGGCCAGGCGGACTATCGGTCCGACCACCCTGGAGGATCCACGTATGCCGGAGAGCCCCGCCGATAAGGCACTGTTCGATCAGAGCAAAACGCGTATGCCGCTGAATGGCATCACGGTGCTCGATCTCACCCTGGCCCGCGCGGGACCTACCGCGGTCCGTCACTTCGCCGACTGGGGCGCCAACGTCATCCGGATCGAGCCGCCCGCCAGCGAGGGCGAGGATGTCGCCGGCCGACGCCATGGGTTCGACTTCCAGAACCTGCACCGCAACAAGCGCGCCATAACGCTCAACCTGAAAACACCCGAAGGCCATGCCGCGTTCATGCGCCTCGCCAAAACCGCCGACGTGGTGCTGGAGAACATGCGCGCGGCCGTGAAACACCGGCTGAAGGTATCGTATGACGACGTGAAGGCGGTGAACCCTCGGATCGTCTACGGGTCGATTTCGGGCTTCGGACAGGATGGGCCGTATGGTCCTCGGGCTGGCGTGGACCAGATCGCGCAAGGCATGGGCGGCCTGATGTCGATCACCGGCTTACCCGGGCAAGGGCCGGTGCGGGTCGGTATTCCGATCGACGATCTGACGGCCGGCAACCTGCTGGCGCTTGGCTGCATGATGGCGCTGTACGACCGGGAGAGAACGGGCGTCGGCCGCTGGGTCACCACCAGCCTGCTCGAGGCGCAGATCTTCATGCTCGACTTCCAGGGCAGCCGCTGGCTGATCGAGAAGGAGGTCGCCGGCCAGGCCGGGAACGATCATCCGACCGGCATCCCGACCGGCGTGTTCCCGACGAGTGACGGGCACATCAATATCGCCGCCAGCTCGTCCCGGGTGTTCACCCGGTTCTGCGAGTCGATCGGCAAGCCGGAGTGGCTGCAGGATCCGGAATGGAAAACTCAGGTCGGCCGGAGCAAGCATCGGAAGGAAATCAATGCCGCCATCGGCGAGGTCACCAGGACAAAGCCGGCCGAACACTGGATCGAGCTGTTTGAGGCCAACGGCATTCCTTGCGGGCCGATTTACACGATCGATCAGGTGTTCGCCGATCCGCAGGTTAAGCATCTCGGCATGGCGACGAAGATGGTCAGCCCGTATATCGGGGAGACCGAGGTCGTTGCATCGGCGATCAACATTTCCGGCTTTTCCAAGGCTGTCCGGCTGTATACCCCCGACGCGGGCGAGCATCAGGAAGAAATCATGAAGTCGGTCGGCTACACCGACGCCGAAATCGCCGCGATGCGTGAAAAGGGAGTGATCTGAGATGCTCGAGAAAGTTGGCACGACCGAATACGCCGGCGGCAAGATGTTGGCCGCGCGAGATGGCGGCATCGGGTTGATCACCTTCAACCAGCCCGAAAAGCGCAACGCCATGTCCATGGAGATGTGGATCGGATTGGGCGAAATCCTCGCCGAGTTCGAGGCAGACGATACGATCAGCGTGGTCGTGCTGTCGGGCGCGGGAGACAAGGCGTTTGTGTCGGGCGCGGATATCAGCCAGTTCGAAAAGAACCGGCACAACGCCGACGCGCAGAAGGAATACGACAGGCTCACCGGCATCGGGCGCGAGCGGTTTCACAATTTCCCGAAACCGATCATCGCCAGAATTCGTGGGTTCTGCATGGGCGGCGGGTTGGCGATCGCCATGGCGACCGATCTGCGGATCGGAACGCCGGACAGTCAGTTCGGGATCCCGGCGGCCCGGTTGTCGATCGCATACGCGCCTGACTCGGTGAAGCGGCTGATCGACCTCGTGGGGCCGGCGCATGCCCGGATGATTCTTTATACCGCTCGGCGGATCAACGGGCATGAGGCGGAGCGGATCGGCCTGATCAATCAGTGCGTTCCGGTCGACGAGCTGGATGAGGCGGTGATGAGCATCGCCCGGACGATTTCCGAAAACGCGCCGCTGTCGGTGCGGGCATCGAAGATGACGATCAATGAGATGCTGAAGGACGAGTCGCAGCGGGATATGAAGGCGCTGAAGGAAATTGGCGAGATTTGCTTTAACAGCGCGGATTACAAGGAAGGGCGGACAGCGTTCATGGAGAAGCGGCCGCCGAGGTTCGTCGGCAGATAAAGCTGCCCGTACTGGGACGACTTTCGTCGGGAATTTCCGCATTTGTCATAGCATCCAATCCTGATACAATGCTACATGGCGGCGATCGATCACGAGCTCGAGTTCCTGCTCAGCCTGGATGGCGTGGAGTTCCGGTTGCTCAGTGGTCACGTAATAATGATCGACGTTCGCAAGGTCGCGGTGACCAGCTTCCGGCCGCATGGCCTCAAATATAGCCTGACGCGGCATGACGGGTCAGGACGAAGGATTTACGGGATGGACAATGCCCACGGAATTCGACGTCGACAGGAGTACGATCACTGGCACGTTTATGGCCGCCGAAAAATTGTCGGCTATGAATATAGCGGGCCCGCGCAGCTACTGACGGACTTTTACCGCGAAGTAGAACGAATACTCTCGGAAAGAGGCACACGATGACCGTCAGAACGAAAAGGGTCAAAACCGGGACTTTCGATCAGTTCAAGGAGTTCACGCTGGCTGTTGCCCGCGGCGAACGAAAGGTCGATCCGAGCGAACCGAAAGTGTGGATAGAACGACGTGACTCCCGGGCGCGAGTCGAAACCGCCATTCAATTTACTTCACTTGAGGCCGGGGCAAAGCTTTTGTCCGTTAAGAACCGCGAGCTCCTGCACCTGATTGTCACACGTGAGCCTCAATCTGTCAGCGAACTGGCGAACATGGCCCATCGCGCTCCGCAAAACGTGCAGCGGACGCTACGTCGTCTCAGCGATGCAGGCATCGTGCGTCTGAGCCCAGGAGAGGGGCGTGCGGTGCGCCCTACCGTCACTGCGCGAAAGGTGCATATTGAGATTGATCTGGCACCTGAGACATAGCGACAGATTCCGACGCATCAGACCGAAATAAAGCGGAACCCTTCTCCCCAACGCGTCAGCCGTCCTTTCGACGGCGACGGAAAGTGGCCCGTGCACAGCAGCGTCGACGTATCGCATAACCGCTCGAACAACGTGCGGCGCGACTCGCCGCCCTGTTGCCGGTCGTAATCCGCACGCATCGCAAGACCAGGAAACCGTGCCTGGATCGGCGAATGGATCATATCTCCACCAATCACGGCGTCCGCTCCCGGCTTACCCACATGCACGGAAAAATGATCGATCGTATGCCCAGGAGTGGGGATCAATTTCACGGCATCGGAGAGTTCGTGGTGGGAGGTAACAACCTCCTGCCGCCCCGCCGCCACGATCGGCAGCACTGAATCGGCGATCCAGGGCTGCTTGCCTGGATCGTTCTGTTCCTTCTCGGTCCAGAACGCCAACTCCCGGTCCGCGAATACGTATTTCGCTTTCGGGAAGGTTGGCACCCATCGGCCATTCTCCAGGCGCGTGTTCCAGCCGACGTGATCGACGTGCATATGGGTACACATGACGTAGTCGATATCGTCCACCGTCAGGCCGGTCGCGGCGAGGTTGCGCTCATAGCGATCCGATTCCATTTGGTTCCAGAACGGATAATTCGCGCGCTCTTTATGATTGCCGACGCAAGAGTCGATCAGAATGTTGTGATGTTTCGTCCGGACGACATAGGACTGGATACACAGCATTAGCTGTCCGCTGACCGGATCGATAAAAGTCGGGCGCAGCCAGGACAGATTTTCATCCAGTCTCTCCCGCGTCAACGTCGGAAAGAAGGTAAGCGGATCGAACAGCGGTGCTTCCGATTCAACGACACGATGGATGGTCAGGTCGCCGACCGTGAATGTGGTGCTCATGCGGGTTCATCCTTCAAGGGCCCAGTCCTTCAAGGGCCCAGTCCTTCAAGGGCCAGTCCTGTGCTTCAACGTCAAGTCCTTCAACGCCCAGTCCTCCAAGGGCCAGACAAAAAGTGGCCGCCAATGCAACCGCCGCCGATGTGCCCGCGTTGGCTGTTCGGCCAATATTTCCGAAGTGAATTTGACCGCTTTCCGTGCTGCCCACAATGCGACGGTTGCGACCGGGATCGGCCACTCCCTGTGTCCTCGCATTCAAGACGGTCCCGTTGGATGAAAAACCGCGGGACTTGCCCCCCCTCCCGCCGCCGCCTATAGCGGCAACCGGTCCCAGGAGACACCATGGCCGTAACAACCGAAGCCACGGCGACAAACCCCGCCCTCGCGCTGCAGGCCGAGATCCTGTCTCGTCCGATGACCGAAAACCGGCGCATGGCCGACGTCATTCGCGCTCTTGCCATCGACGCGGTGGAGGCGGCGAAGTCCGGCCACCCGGGACTACCTATGGGCATGGCCGACGCCGCCACGGTGTTATGGACCCGCTTTCACAAATTTGACGCGAGCGCGCCGCACTGGCCCGACCGCGACAGGTTCGTGCTCTCCGCCGGCCACGGCTCGATGCTGCTCTATTCGCTGCTGCATCTGACCGGCCACGCCGGAATGGGCATCGA
>JBEKGV010000349.1:0-7509 GCA_050012615.1 Acetobacteraceae bacterium
TCGACGTCGACGGTATGCGCATCGACTGCCTCCCCGCCGGCGACGCGGCACTGATCCACGTGACTCCGGAGCATCAGCGGCCTCTTGGCGTCGGCTTGTCACACGACCGCCGGGTCGCGCTGCTCGCCTGGGCGGCCGCCAGCGGAACGCTGATACTCGAAGAGGATTGCGATGGCGAGTTGCGTTACGGCGCCACGAACGTGCCTTCGCTGATGCGCCTGGATACGGCCGACCGCGTTATCTTGCTTGGCGGGTTTTGCGTTTCACTCGGGCCTTGGCTCGACATGGCCTATCTGGTGCTGCCGCACGGGCTGATCGCCTCGGCTCTGACGGAGCGGCGACTGATCGACGACAGCCGCGGCACTCTTGAGCAAACGGCGCTCGCCGAGTTCCTTGAAGGCGGCGGTTACGCGCGTCACCTGCATCGGCTCACCAAGGCTTATGCCAGCCGCCGCGATGCGTTGCTGGCCGCGCTGCGGCGGCATCTCGGTGACCCTGCACGGGTCTGGGGTCAGCACGCCGGCCTGCATCTGGCATGGTTCCCATCGCCGGAAACCGGTTCGCCGGACAGCCTCGCGGCGCTCGCCAGACTTTGCGGATTGGATGCCGCTGCGGTGCCGGCCCGGCAGACGGTGCTGCTGGGATTTGGTGCCATACCGGAACGTCAGATCGAGACCGGCGTCAGGCAACTCGCCACGCTCACACAAAAGGTCAGGAACGCTGAGGCCCATGATCGTGGCCGGGCGTGATGCATGGTTCGGGGAGATGGTGGACGCCCGTTCGAAGACATAGCCGAGACGGGCCGCGCTCGCCGAGGGTCAGTTGTCTTTGGCGCCCTGCCGGATCCAGGTCCGGATCGTCGAGCGTTCTCCAACCGGCAGCTGTTTTTTATCGTGTGGCATGCGAAGCTGCGGGCTCACCCGCCAATCGAGCAGCAACATGAGGTTGCTGGTGTCAGGGTTGCCGGGAACCACCATGGGGCCGAATTTAGTTCCTTTCATAACGCCCTGATATGTCGTCAGGTCGAGCCCACTCGCGGTCGTGCCCTCACCACCCGGCGTATGGCACGCGGCGCAATGGACCTTGAACACGGGCAGCACATCCTCCGCGAAGCTCACCGCCGGCTCCCTGCCGCCCTGCGCATGTGCGATGCCAGGCAATGGGCCCACCACGACGGCGGCCGACAATGCTAATATGCAACGTATATTCATGACGGTACTCTCCTGGATGCCAGCGGGGGATGCCAGCGGGGGATGCCAGCGGGGGATGCCAGCGGGGGACGCCAGCGGGGGACGCCAGCGGGGGGACTGTGCTCAGGTGACGCCGGACGACAAACGTCTCGGTTGGCCATCGTTACGGAGGAGCGCCGGAGGCGAGCGGCCGTTGCCTTACTTTAACGACGCATAATAGGCCGCCAGGTTCGCTATATCGTCGGCGCTGAACATGCTGGCCTGGTTCTTCATGATCGAGTTGTCGCGCTTGCCTGACTTGTAGTCGTTCATCGCCTGGATGAATTTCACGGGATCCTCTCCCGCCAGCTTGCTTCCCATCGGAGTCCCGCCGCCGGTGGCCCCGTGGCACATGCCGCAGTTGGTGGCCTTGGCCTTTCCCGCCGCGGCGTCGGGGGCGGCTTGCGCGGCGCTCGCGAGACCGACCGATCCAGCGATCAACGCGGTCAGCATCAAACGATTCATCATGCGACTCCCTTACTGGTTAACTCGTGCGGTCGACACCGTCACTCGGCGGGGCCGGTGCCAATGCGCCGCTCAATCGCGACGGCGCTCTCGGCGTCCTCTTCCTCATAGCCCGTGAACATTTCCTTGAAATGCACGATTGGCGTGCGGCCCATCGTTCCAAGATAGATATGGGCCGGGATATAGAACACGAAAAAGATGAAGATAAGCACGTGCACCGTATCCACCACGCGCAATCCTCCAAGCATGGCGACGGTCCCGGAAAAGCGCGTCAGATCCCAAAGCAGGATTCCGGTGATGCACTGAATGGGCAGCAGCAGGAGCATGATCATCTGGTAGGTCATGGCCTGCAGCGGGTTGAATTTGCGATAGACGCTCGGATGAAACGGATTAGGCAATCCCTTCAGAATGCCGTAGCCGTAATAGACGGCCTGCATCAGGCTGCCGCGAAAATACGTCATCGGGTTCAGGTCGGCGTGATAAACCCTTATCCGGTCGGAACAAAGATAGAAGCCAAGCCATAGAAAGAAGTTGGCGATAAGAACGAAGCCTGTCCAGTTGTGGAGGGTGACCGCGATCCTGAACGGCGCCACGTTGATCACACCGACATAGCGGATCTGTGCCCCGGTCAGAAGCATCATGACACAGGCAGCCGCATTGATCCAATGCCAGATCCGCACGGCGAGCGGGTGAAGATAAATTCGATGCATGTCGCTCAGCCTTTCGGTTGCCAGTGGGGCGGATCATGGAGCGGCTCACGGGGCGGCTCACGGGGCGGTCCGTTCAGGAACCGCCGAAATGTCCATCGCGCCGCAAGATGAGCCGAGGGCCCGCCGATCCCGCCGAGCAGGGCCAGCACCAAAAGCACATCCAGAAATGTGATCCTGGTGCCGCCGATGGCATAAAAACCACCGATCGAGTCGATGGATAAGGCTGAACTCAAGACTTCTTTATTGGCATCATATCGGATCGGGATACCTGCCGGGCCGGCGACAGAGACCACGACGCTTTGGAACGCGGCGGATCCTTCCTGGTGGCAGCTGTCGCAATTGCTGATGGCTTGCGTCGCGATGGTAAGCTCGTGATCCTCAATTCCCGTGCTCACCTCCAATCGGCCCCTGATTGCCGTCTTGCCCTCGACGCCCTGGCTGTCCAACGTACTCAGCAGCGTCATCAGCGTTGTTGGATCCAGACCGGGACGAGTCGTCGTCGACGAGGTGAGACTTTTAAACCGCGGTATTCCCACCGGCTGACGCGTCTCTTTTTGGGTCGCGCTGTCATACAGGATCAGATCGACCACTCGCTTCGCCAGCGGCGAGTGGCAGACAGGACATGAAACCACGCCGAAATGCAGATCGACATTCGGAAGCCATGCCCGGTGCGAATCAAGCGCCTCCGTGTGGCAGCCGAGACAGACATCTCGCCGTCCCGCTCCCGCTGAAGGAACGCGCACGTCATGGGCGCCGTGACAACTAAAACAAAGCGGCGCCTGGGCCACGCCGCTGGTGCGCAACACCCCGTGTACGCTGGTTGCATATGCGATGAAGATGGCGCCATGGCAGGTCTTGCATGGAACCGTATCCATCGCCGCGGCCGCACCCTTGATCATCGTATGAGGCGAATGGCAACTGGTACAGATCGGAGCCGTCGGGTTGCCATTGGTGACCAACGCCGCGTGAACGCTCGTGTCCCACTGCTTGAACTTGTCATCGTGGCAGGTGTGGCAGACCTGCACCATTGCGATGGAAAACTCGCGCTTGCTGGCGACAGGATTAGTCGCTGGCGGATGGCTGCTCAGGCTTATGTCAACGTGGCAGCCGGTACATCCGAGCACGCCATGGACCGATTGCGAGAAGTGATCCGCTTGTATTCGTAGTGACAGAGTTTCGCCGTCGTCCAGAGGCTTCGCGAGTCCAGGAGTCGCATGACATCCCAGGCATTGCTGGTCGTCCGCGGAAGCGGCCGCTGAGGATGACGACACCATCGTCCCGACGAACGTCAACAGAATGGTCAACGCGATCGCGCCGAGCGCCCAATGTCCCATCCGACCGTATGCGCCGGGCTTCGCCATCTGTATCACTGTGGTTTCGGCTGATACCAACTCGCGCGCTGCCCCGACCAGGCATGATCTGCCACGGTCAACCCGCTTCCTTCCGATGTCGCCAGGCCTGCCCCAGCATCGCCAATCCGATGAACGGGAACAGGGTGAGGTAGGCCAGCGTCACGAACGGCGCGGCGAAGAACAGCGTGATATCCTTCAGGATTTGGCTAACAGTCCTGTGTGAGCGCGATTCACCGTGCGCCGGGACCAAAGACGTACCGGGGGGTTCCGCCGCCGCGGCGCCCGGACTGGAGTCACTCATGCCGCCCTCCGTTGCTTGCCGGACGCTTAGTCGACCCGACACTGCACGCCGAGGCAAACGCCCGGTAGTGCCAGCAGCATGGCAAATTCATAATACCAGATTTGCGGATTATGCCTTTCCTCGCGCGCGAGCACGTGTCCAGCCGCTGGTATTATAAATCTTGCGTAATGCTGGTGCTACCGTTCCGTCGCGAAGTGCGGAATCGTGCTGTTGGAGCAATAGCCCCACATCGCCGCGGGAAACCGGTTTTCGCGGCCCTGAGGCCAGTGAATCGGCCAAGGCAAGCACGAGAGACACCGACATGAAGCAGAGACTTGTGTTGAAGCTACTGGTCGGGATCGCGCTGACTTTGGGCGCATTTTCTGCGTCCGCGCAACCGCGTCAGGCGATGACGCCAGGGCAGATCGCCGCCCAGGACAACGTGAAAACCTGCCTGACATGCCATGGCGGCGACCCGAAGGTCACCGCCATTTTGCAAAGCCCGATGGCGACCTTAGGCGATCAGCGCACACCCTTCGCGCAAGGCGGCTGCGAAGGCTGCCATGGGAACAGTGCCGCCCACATGGCGGGGAAGGCACCCTTCCCGGCCGTCGTATTTAAAGGACCGAATGCCTCGCCGGTCGCGGTGCGCAACGAGGTATGCGCGAGTTGTCACCGGGCCGGCTTGCAGATGAACTGGAAGGGCAGCGCGCACGAGGAAAACAACAAAGCGTGCACAGATTGCCATACGGCGCATGCGGCGAAGGACCCGGTGCTGGTTAAGCTTACCCAGGCGGACGTCTGCTTCACCTGCCACGCACGGGAGCGCGCCGACTCATTCAAGTACTCACACCATCCGATGCGTGAGGGCAAGGTGGTGTGCAGCGACTGTCACAATCCGCACGGTTCACCGGGCGATACAAAGTTGCTGAAGGAATTCACGATTAACGAGACCTGCTACAACTGCCACGCCGACAAGCGCGGGCCGTTGCTGTGGGAACATCAGCCGGTGCGCGACAACTGCGTGAACTGCCACAATCCGCATGGTTCGAACGAACCTCGGCTGCTGGTCGAGCGGATGAACTTCCTCTGCTCGTCCTGCCATAGCTCGCAAGCCAACAGCAGCGGCGGAGCGTTCGGCGGCCACGGAGCAATCCCGTTCCGCGGCCCAGGCAGCACCAGGTTCAGTTCGGCGCTGGCCAACCAAAGGACATGCATCAATTGCCACTCGCAGGTGCACGGGTCGAACAGCCCGAGCGGCGCCTTCTTCTTTCGTTGATGCACCGGCACGAGCAAGGACGCTGAAATGACCACTCGCAATGCGCTCAGGGTTTTCACCGTGGCCGGATATTCAAATCGATGTGGGCGGGGTGATGGGACAAAACCCGAACCAGGCCGGCCGCTACACTGGCCTCAACACCAACGGCCTCAACACCAGTATCAGCGAAATCAATTTGCTTGGCCGCGCCCCCTGGAACTCCGGAGATGCGCGGTTTTACGAGTTGAGCGGCAACAATCTGACCTTCCAGACCGGCGATCACCTCGGCACCGGTCTCGACCGCGATTCCAACTGGGCGTCCGGCGTCCACAACGGCCTGGCGAATAATGGCTCGCTGGAGTTCAAAGCCGGCGTGCAGGGCGCCTGGCAGATCGGCGCCTACTATGACGCCATCACCTACACAGGCAACGTCATCGACTCGCTGTATAATATCAACGGCAACGTTGTGATGTTGAACAACGGCCTTGCACCCTGGGGCGGCGCGACCGCGACCAAAGCCGGTGCCGTCACCGCCTTCACGATTCCCCAGCTGGCGGCAACGAAGGCCATGCTGCCATTTCAGACCGGCACACGCCGCGACATCATCGGCGGAGATTTTAAGTACATCCTGAACGAGTGGACCTTCACCGGTGCCATCCGCCACGAGCACAAGGAAGGCTCGATGGAGGAGTCGTTTGATGGGCCCTACGGCGGGACGGCGTTCGCCCTGCCGATAAATTATGACACCGACCGCTACGATTTAACGGCGGCCTACACCACCCCGCGCTTCCAGGGGATGATCCAGTACACATTCTCGCACTTCTCCGACAATACCAACTTCATCGCGTTGCCCTATCCGACCTCAAATACGGCTGCGCCGTTCCAACGGTCAGCGGCCTATTCGACGCCGCCCAGTAATGACGCCCACTACCTGACGTTCCAGGCGGCAACCGATGCGGTGCCGCTCACGCGTATCAACGTGAATGCACGCGTTGGCCTGGAAGTGCAGAACGATGAGTTCGCGCCGAACACCGCCGATCCCAATCCGGCTGGCGCCACCGGCTTCGGCAGCCTCAACCCGCATACGTTGGAGGGAACGACTACCAGCTCTCCCGACATGATGGCCGAGGTTTATCAGCTCAAACTCAGTGCGGCCTCGCATCCGTTCACCGACGTCACCACTCGGATTTATTACGGGCTCGACGGACGCAGCGTCAGCCTGAACCAATACCAGGTGAATACCGGCGGCACAGGCGGCTCGAGCGACTCCAGCCTCGCGGGCCTCGCGTTCGTCGTTCCGCAGGATTGGCTGAAGCAGAACACGGGCGCCGAAGTGGGCTACCGATTTCTGCCGGAGTCCGACACCAAGCTAACGGTCGGCTACCGGCTCGACGCGGTCGATCGCAGCAACGCTCAGGTCGGGCACAGCGCCACCAACACGGGAACGGTCGCCTTGTCATCGGAGCTCGGCTCGCAGGTCAACGGCAAACTGTCCTTCGATTATGCCGACCGCACCGGCTCTCTCAGCTATCTGACGCCGTGGATCAACCTCGATGGGCTTCCCTCCGCCACGCCGACTTACTCCGGCGCTTACTACCAGGCTCCCATGACGTCCGAGGCGGTGACGATGCGGGTCGACTACATGCCCTTGCAAAGCCTGACCACCGAGTTCTTCCTGCAGTTCAAGAACGAAAATTACAGCTATCCGGCCGGCACGAATTACACCAACCCGGCCGGTACCGTCACCATCGCGCCGCTGTCCGGCGCCGGCGCGGGGGTCAAGCAGGACTATGCCCTGACCGTTGGGCCGGACTTCAATTACCGGCCCACCACGAATACCAATTTTCATGCGTTCTACACGTACGAGCTGCTGTTTTTCAACAACCTCGGCAACGGGGCATGCTCCACCGTCAACACCGGCACCTGCGCGGGGAGCGCCGGTTACTTTCAGAACAACCAGACCAGTGGCACCCACACCGTCGGTCTGAGTGGCGAGTGGCAGGTCAACGAGAAGCTCAAGCTGCGGGCGGAATATACCTTCTCATACGGCACCGTGATGTTCGGCGAATACAACGGCGTGTTCGTGAGCAATCCGACGCTGTCGTATCAGAACGTGAGCAACTATCCCGACATCAATTCGTTGATGAACAACATCAGGATGTCCGCGACCTACGAACTCTGGCCGAATCTTGACCTGATCCTTGTCGGGACGTTC
>JBEKGV010000350.1:0-5376 GCA_050012615.1 Acetobacteraceae bacterium
AAATGTGCCGGACCGTCGCTCGCGCGAGGCGGCCGCACGACGCCGTCTTCAGCTGCATGAGGACGGAGCCTGCCGGTGCGCGGTCATGCCAGGTCGACTTTGCTCTCTCGGCGGTCGCGACCCTGGTGGAACCGAACGTTCAGAACCGCGTCAAGGGTTCATTCACACCTTGGCCCCAAAACAGGAAAGCCGGCGGGAATGAGCCCGCCGGCAAACTGGAGGAGGTATGAGATGGTAGGACATCTCGTCTTCCTGCCGCTGATAATCGTGACCCTTGATGTCAAAGTCAAGGTGATCATTGTCAGAATCATCCGGAAGACAATCGTCCGGAAGATGCGGTAGGGGAACGGGCCGGTCCACTCTCGGGCCGGCCCACCCCCGGTACGTCGGCGCGACGCCGCGTGATGCCGCGAAGCCACCATACCGCCAGCGATGCCCCGGCCACGGCCCCTATGATCACGGTCGCCAGCGCATAGATTTCCGGCGTCACGCCCAGGCGGGTGGCGGAGAATACGAGCATCGGCAGAGTGGTGGCGCCTGGGCCGCTGGTGAAGCTCGCAACGACGACGTCGTCGAGCGACAACGTGAACGCCAACAGCCAGCCGGACACCAGCGCCGGAGCGAGTTGCGGCACGGTCACCAGAACGAACACTTTCCACGGCGGCGCATAGAGATCGGCGGCGGCTTCCTCCAACACCGTGCCCATATCAGCCAGGCGCGCCCGCACGACCACCGCGACGTAGGCGACCGAGACCGAGGCATGGGCGATCGTCACCGTTCCCGCGCCTCGTCCGGAGGGCCAGCCGATCGCTTCCTCCAGCACCACGAACAGCAACAGCAGCGACAGGCCGGTGATGACCTCCGGAAGGATGAGGGGTGCATACAACACAGCCTCGAACCCGGCGCGGCCTCGGAACCGGCCGAAGCGCGCCAGCGCGAGACCCGAAGCCGTGCCGATCGCCAAAGCGATCGATGCCGATACCGCGGCGATCCGGAGCGACAGCAAGGCTGCGTCGATCATCGCCTCGTCGTGAAACAGCACGCCGTACCAGCGCAGCGAGACCGCGGACCAGGCGGTGACCGAGCGGGAGTCGTTGAAACTGAACCCGATGAGGAACGCGATCGGCAGATAGAGAAACGCGTAACACACAATCAGCCAGGCGATCAGCGTGCGGCGTGGCAGCATGGAAGTCTCCGTCCGATGTGACGGGTATGGATCGATGGTAGCCTACCCGTTTGGTTCGCGCACCGCGGCGCCGGCGTGAGCCCAAATCGGCTTCCGTTCCGCCTGGCGATCGAGGGGTGTTACGATCATGAAACCGGTCAGGGGCGATGAAGCACCTGCGACGCGGCGCCATGTCAACGACGTCTGATACCAAAATGAAATCGTTAACCGGCAACGCGCGGTATTGGTCATGGATCTTGATTGTCAGCAGTGGTCGATGCGGAGAGATAGAGCAGAACGCAACGGAACAGGCCGTGCCGGCGGCACCAAAGGGGCCTCATCGGGAGGTTTGCTGACGCGGATCGTACGGGCGATGCGGTGTTTCGGCGGCGCCGACTCAGGTGCAACGACCATTGAGTTCGCCATGGTCGGAGTAACGTTCACCATGCTGCTGGCGGTGATCGCCTCATTCGGCGTCTATTTCCTGCGGCTGACCATGCTTGACCTGGCCGTTCAGAAAGCCTCGAGACTGATCATGATCGACCAATCAATCACCCAGCAGCAATTCCTGGCCGATATAAAATCTTACAGTCTGGGCTTTCTTCAAGGGCAAACAATTAACGTCGCGGTCCAATCGGCCTCGTCGTTCGCCGCAATCACTCCGGTCGCCAATATCAGCAGTGCGGGCGGCTCCTTCAGTCCGGGAACGAACGGCAGCGATGTGCTGGTCCAGGTTGGTTATACCGACAACCTCCTGCAACATTTTCTGCCGGGATTTCTGTCGAACGTTTCCTCGACGGTCGCCTTTCAGATAGAGCCGGCGCCGCAATGACCCGCCGCGGCTATCTTGGCCGGCGCGCCGTCGCGGCTCTGGAATTCGTGCTGGTCGCGCCATTCTTCATCATAATGACCTTCGGGATCATTGAGTTCGCCGCGGCCGTCAGAATTCAGATGGGCATCAATCAGGCCGCATGGTCGGTCGCGGACCTCATCGCTCAGCAAACCGACGTGACCACCGCGCAGTTGAACGACTTTTATAAAGCGGCCCAGGACTGCAACTCTTTCAACGTCGGGACTCTGTCGATCTCGGCGACCAGCGTGACATTTTCGGCGGGCCAGCCAACCGGTTCGGTTGCCTGGACCGCCCATACGGCGACCAGCAACTATGCGACCAACCCGGCGAACGTGACCACGGTATCTTCCGGGCTCGGCGCATCGAGCGGAGGCACGACGATCGGCGGCGACAGCACGATCGTGGTGCAGGCGACTTCGACCTTCAACGTGCCAATCGCGTTTGGGCCCATTAGCAAGAGCTACACGCTGACCTCGACCGCCTTCGCCCGGCCGAGACTAAGTTATACCGTCAGCCTGAACTGAGGGAGTGGCCGGGTGAGAACGTTCATTCGCGGTAAACGCTCCCTGCGCCGGGATAACCGGGGCAGCGTTGCCATGATTACTCTCCTGGCGACGCTTCCGCTGTTTCTGTTCACCGGCGCGGCGATCGACTTCGCGCGGCAGGTGCAAATGTACCGGGCATTGCAGAATGCCACTGACGAGGCGACGATCGCGGCCGCGAGTTTGTTGAGCGAATCAAACGCCTCGGCGGACATTCCACCGCTGGTCACCGCCTATCTGAATGCCGCGACCGCCGGATTGAACGCCAAGGTCAACGCGCCCAGCGTGACCGTCACGGCCAACTCGGTTACCGTGACGGAGTCGGCAACGATCGGCACGACGTTTTTGGGCATGGTCGAGCCAACTTTGCCGGCGACTGTAACGGCGACCGCCGTTGGTCCGCAGTCGACGGTTACGGTCACCGCGACACCGAACGGCGATTCCGTGGCCGATCTGAATACGATTTACATCTATGCAGTGGAAGCCAATGGCACGAAGAATCTTTCGGGCAAGGTCGAATTGTTCGATAATTCCAACTCCGCCACCTATCCCGCCGGCGTGCCGGTAACGGTGTCGTTTCCTCTTGCTTTGGGCGAACGCATCGCGTTTGAGATGACCAATCTGACCGGCGGCCGAGATACATCATATTACAACAACACGACCAACGCCTATGGATCCGTGACGGGCGATTTACAGGAGTTTTACAGCAGCGACTATCCGGCCTCGTTGAATACCACCAACTCGGTGAACGGCTATACCGCGGCGAAGCAGACAGCGGCGGTGAACGCGCACAATGTCTTCTTCGACAGCACCTCGACCGCGTGTTTCGTCAATAACAACCAGGTTGTCTCGCTGACGAACACCGCGTCCAATCCCAACAGAGCCAATACGATTTACGGGACCATCACGACGGCCCAGCAGCAAAATGTCACGGTCAACGGGGTATGTGCGAATGTCACGCCGACCTCGCCTTATAACATCAACCCGACATGCCTGGAGCTCAACGGCCAGACGATGAATATCGTCTGGAACGATATGGGGAATATAATCTCGGTCGGCGACAACGACCAATATGTCGACCCCTACAAGGACATGACCTATTCGTTCACCTGCTCAGCCTCCGGCTATTCCCGGATCGTATTGACGAAATGAAATGCCTCGGCGCGGGCGCCGGCGGCATCGACACGACAACGCGGGAGATGTTGCTGACCGGTTGGGAATCCACGCTGGACCCACTATAAGCCGCGCGACACGGCAGCACCAGGTGACAGGACCCATGGCGATAACCAGCCGGGCGACAGGTAGCCGATCCACGCGACCCGGCCGCGCGGGAGGCCCATCGGTCATTGGCGGCCACGCCGCTGAACTGATCGGTTTGGCGCTGGCCTGCGCCGCCCTCGCGCTGCTGATCGCGCTCGCGTCGTACGATCCGCACGACCCCTCGTTGAACACCGCGTCATCGCGCGAGGTTCGGAACCTCGTGGGGCCGTTGGGAGCCATCCTCTCGGACCTCCTGTTGCAAAGTTTCGGCGCCGCCGCGGCGCTTCCTGGGCTGACGATGCTCGTCTGGGCATGGCGCCTTGTGTCCCGCCGCGGCATGGGATCGGTCGCGGTCAGGATCGCGTCGCTGCTCGCCGCGATTCCAGTCGCCTCGGCGGTCCTGGCCTCGCTGTCGTCGGAGGGTTCGGTGACGTGGCCGACCCTGGCCGGACCCGGCGGTGCATCCGGACGTCTGTTGGCCGAGGCGATCCTGGATACCAGCGCCCGCGTCGCGGGCCCCGCGGGCGAGGCGATCGTTTGGCTCGGCTGCGCGGTCTCGGCGATCGCGCTCATGGCTCTCGCACTTGGGCTGACCGTGTCGGAATGGCGCTCCGCCGGCCGGGCGGCGAGAAGTGCCGCGCATGCCACGGCGCGCGGGAGCCGTTCGGGCTGGCGCTGGATGGGGTTCGGCTTCCGTCTTCCGTTCCGGCTGCCGTGGTTCAGTGCGGCGGCGTCCCACGACCGTCCGGCGCCGTCCTATCCCTTACCGGTTTACGTGGAGCCAACGGACGCTCCGATGGAATTCCATCCGGAATACGAGCCGCTCGATGCGGAACCGGACCTGCCGCCGCTGGATCGACCCGCCCTGGATCGAACAATTGAGCCGGACCTGACGGCGCCGCGCGCCCCGCCTGCCCGCTCCCGCGGTCGCTGGCCCGGCGGGAGCGGGCAAGGGACGCTGCCGCTGCTCGAGGAGGGTTGGCGGTTCCCCTCGCTGTCGCTGCTCAATCCGCCGCCGCAGCAATCTCAGACGGGACCCAGCCGCGAGGCGCTGGAAGGCAACGCGAGGCTGCTGATCAAGGTGCTGGCCGATTACGGGGTGAAAGGCACGATCGTCGATTTCCGCCCTGGACCGGTGGTGACGCTGTATGAACTGGAGCCGGAGGCGGGGATCCGCAGCGCGCGGGTCATCGGCCTCGCCGACGATGTGGCGCGCAGCCTGTCGGTGACCGCCGTGCGTATCGCGACGGTGCCTGGTCGTAACGTGATCGGCATCGAGGTCCCGAACGCGAAGCGCGATACCGTGTATCTGAGCGAAATCCTCTCCAGCGAGGAGGTGCGCAAGCATGCCGGACGGCTGCCGATCGCACTGGGGAAAAATATCGGCGGTCAGGCGGTGGTGTCCGACCTGACGCGCATGCCGCATCTGATGATCGCGGGCACCACCGGCTCGGGCAAGTCGGTCGGCGTCAACGCGATGATTTTGTCGTTGCTGTACCGGCTGTCGCCGGATCAGTGCCGGATGATCCTGATCGATCCGAAGATGCTGGAATTGT
>JBEKGV010000351.1:0-5372 GCA_050012615.1 Acetobacteraceae bacterium
GGCATCGAGAAAGATTCAACCTATGCCTCGGTGTGCGCCGCCAAGGCCGCCGCGACCGAAGCCTCAGCCGATCTTCTGATCGCGGTTGGCGGCGGCAGTGTGATCGTGGCGACTCGTGCGGTGGCGATCTTCATGGCGGAGCCGGGCGATCCGTTCCAGATCATGACCCAATATCCGGAGGGCAAGCCGGCCTACAGCCCTCGGCTTCTGGCGCCGAAGCCGCCGATCATCAACATCCCGGCCACACCGAACAGCGCCATGAACCGGGCGGGCACGGGCCTCAAAAACCCGGATCTGGACCATCGGATGGAATATTTCGATCCCAAAACGCGGCCCCATTCCATCTTCCTCGACGAACAAGCATTGCTCGCCACGCCGCCGGATCTGATCCGTTCCACAGCCACGACCGTGTTCGCCGGTTCCGTCGCCGCGATGGCGCAAACCGAGATCAATCCGCTGGTGGAGGGCGATCGGGACCATGCGTTCCACCTGGCCCACCGCGCCTATCCGAGACTGATCGACGAACCGGACAACCCGGCGCCGCGGATCGATCTCTGCATCGCCGCGTTTCTGCATAACCGAGCAGAGGACGATGGGTCGCGCCGGTTCAGGGGCGGTGCGTTCTCGGGCAACTACGCGGTCTCCACGGCGCTGCACGTGCGTTACCCGCATGTTGGGCAGGGTGAATCGACCTCGGTCGTCCATGCGACGAAAATACGGCTATCGGAGAAAATCGATCCGCGATCGGCACGCCAGGTCGCGGAGGCCATGGGCGTCTGGCGCGACGGGATGGACGGAAGACAGGGGGCGCTCGCCGTGGCCGACATGCTGGAGGGCCTGTATGCGCGCATCGGGGTGCCGACACGGTTGCGCCAACTCGATATCCCGCGCGAGGATCTTCGGCATATCGCCAGCGAAACGGTGAAGAACTTCAATGCCAACGCCGGCGTGCGCTCGGCGGAGGACCAGATCGAAGACGCGCTCCAGCTTCTCGAGGCCGCTTACTAAGGTGTTATACCGACTGGCGAAACGATTGACTCTCGCCATTATCGTCATGGCCCGGCTGGTCCGGGCCACCCGTCGCGGCACAGTGCTTGTTTAGGTGGCCCGGACGAGCCGGGCCATGACGGATTTGAAAAACCGTACGTCAATCTTTCCGCCGGCTGGTGTCAGTGCGAAACGATCCAGGCGGCGGAGGCGTTCACCACCTGATCCTCGAGTCCGATGAAGCCATGTTGCGCGTAGGGCTCGCAGGGCTGGGACCGCGGAAAGCCGCCGCCCGAAAATTCCTGCACCTCCACCGCACGCGCCGACGTTAGCGCCGCCTTGAACCTGGGCGCGTTGATCGGGGGTGACAGCCGGCAACCGTCGTCGTGATGGATCTGGATCAGAACCGGAACGCTCACCTGGGCAAGCGGGACGTCGAACACGGAATCGCGTGAACCAGACATTGTGACCGGCGAACTCACCACAACACCCCTGATGGCGCCGGGCGGCAATGATGCGGCCCCTGCCATCGCGGCGGGCGCGCCGGCGCTGGTGCCCAGGAGCCAGATCGGTGCGGTGGTGCGCTGCCGGACGGCTCGAACGATCTCGGCGATGGCGCGAAGGTTGGCGGGGCCTACGCGGTCTCCACGCGTCCCAGCCCGTCCGTCCGCGGCATCGACGGCGACGAACAGGAAGCCGTGTGCCAGCCAGTTCGCCTCGGTGCGAATGAGGAAATTCGCCGGGCGCGCGATCGAGCCGGTGGCGCTGATGCCGATCCGTCCGTCGCCGCCGGGAAACATCACGACCGCGGCCACGGGCGGTGAGGGCGGAGCCACGAACAGAACGTTTTGTGCCGCGCCATCGATCGTGATCGAGACGACGTTTCCTCCTGCTTCGGGGGCTGCCGCCAGCCCGGACGGGTGGGCCAGCCCCAGTAACGTCACGAAGATCAGGGCGCGGCCAAAAGCGTTCATGCGATTCGTCCGTCGCGGTTCGGCAACCGGCTAACAGAACAGCGGCCATTTGTCAGGTCGTGTCTCGGGATAGAAGTGCTTGACGGACTCACTCCGTCTGGCACAGGTCGCGGGCATGAAACGTCACATCATGCGCCACCCCATCCGAGCCGCTCGCTTATTGCGTTTCCGGGCGCCGCGCCCCAGGGGTTGGCTGGCGCTTCTGGGTCCAGGCCTGATCACCGGGGCCTCCGACGACGACCCGAGCGGGATCGCGACTTACTCCCAGGTCGGGGCACGCTTTGGGCTGGCGATGTGTTGGGTGATGCTGTTCACCTTCCCGTTGATGGCCGCGATCCAGGAGATCAGTGCCCGCATCGGCCGGGTTACCGGCCAGGGCATCGCGGGCAACATCCGGGCGCATTACCCCAGGTGGGCGTCGCAACTGATCGTCGGTTTATTGCTCATCGCGAACATTCTGAACCTGGGCGCCGATCTGGGAGCGATGGGCGACGCTCTGGTGCTGCTGATTGGCGGTTCGGCGCATCTGTACGTGGTGATCTTCGCGGTCGCCTGCGTGTTGCTGGAGGTTCTGTCCCGCTACCATGATTACGTCGCCATATTGAAATGGACATCCGTGACATTGTTCGCTTATGTCGCGACCGCCCTGGTCGTGCACGTGCCGTGGTACGACGTCGCCTGGAACACATTCGTGCCAAACTTTTCGTTCCAGACCGACTATGTCGTCGCGATCGTCGCGGTGCTCGGCACGACGATCACGCCGTATTGCTTCTTTTGGCAATCCTCGCAGGAGGCGGAGGACGAACGCGTCGATCCGCTGGCCCACCCGTTGATCGACGCACCGGAGGAGGCACGGTCGCAAATCGCCCGGATGCGGATCGATACCTATGTGGGGATGGGTTATTCCAACCTGATCAGTTGGTTCATCATCGTGACGACCGCGGCGACATTGCATGCACACGGGATCACCAACATCGATACGTCTGCCCAGGCGGCCGAGGCTCTACGGCCGATCGCGGGGCAGTTCGCGTTTGTCGTGTTCGCCGCTGGGATTATCTGTATCGGACTGCTGGCGATTCCAGTACTCGCCGGTACGTCTGCCTATGCTTTGGGCGAAGCACTGGGCTGGACCACCGGCCTGGGGCGCGAGCCGATGGATGCCAAGGCGTTTTATGGCGCGATCGCGGTGGCGACGCTGATCGGGATCGGATTTAACTTCGTGGGCATTGATCCGATCAAGGCACTGTTCTGGTGCGCGGTGATCAATGGCGTCGTCGCGGTACCGCTGATGATCATGATGATGATCATGGCCATTCAACCCAGGGTGATGGGACAATTCGTGGTGTCATGGGCGCTCAGCGCGATGGGATGGCTCTGCACCGCGGTGATGACCGCGGCGGTCGTGATCATGTTCGCGACCTGGGGAGACTAAATCGCCGGGACCCATCAGTTGCGCAAATGGTGTTTTGGGGCCGGCAGTGTCACCGTCGTCGACCGGGAGAATAATAGCTCTCCCGACATGGTTTCAATCGTCCGCCAGCGGATCGTTCAGGGCCTGCTCGATGGTGAACGGCGAAGTTTGCGGCAAATCGAGTAACCCGGTTTCAGTCATGGCATCAGCGCGGGCTGCGGGGTACGCATCCGTCAATGCATCCGCCAATGTCGCGCGAAGGCTTGGGCTGTCCTTGAGCAACGCCTCGAGGTCACGACGTTGGCCCGAGATAGTTGTGCGCCAACTGCGGCTCCGGTGATCGGGCTGGTATCGCCACTTGAGCAAGTGTTGCAGCAACCGGGTAAGCCGACTGCGAAGCTCCCGACGTTCGCTGCGTCCCACGCTTTCGATTTCCTCCGCCACATTTGGCCAGTCGATTTCAGCGTCGTTAACCAACTCGCCGGCGGCGCGGCGGCGCAACAGTTCGGCTTGGCGCTCGGACCAGACTACGAAGTCGTCGTCATAGCTAAGCATCAGTTCGGCGTGGTGCTCTGGGTATACTGCTTCGAGTTCCTCATCGTCGCTGTACTCCGGTGCCTGATCAGCCGCCTGCTGCCTCGGTACATCTCCAAGCACACTGCGTGATGACAATGCTGGATCGCGCTTCGCCTCCGGAAGACGCGTGACTGATGGCTTCTCGCGATCGTTCATGCCGCTGGACCCCGGGGCCGCCTCTTCGGCGTTCGGCCAATGAGATCCTCCGCGGTCACTTGGCAGCGGGCCTTGGCCAGCCGGCTTGGTTGCACCAAGGTCTTGAGAGCTCTCGCCAATGTAAGACACTCCTACGTAAGACGACAATCTACTTAGTCGCGGGTGGGGCTGGCATCAACCATTCAGGCACGCGAGGTTCGGCCAGCGACGCGGCGATTTCCTGCGCGGGCCGCCCAAACGTAGGTAAGTCGAGCACAAAACCCGGTTCACCAAAGGCGGCCGATTCGGAAGGCACGGTCGCCAGCCGCGGCAGTTCCAACGCGTCAATCTGCGCCACCAATTGCCGCGACATTCTTTCCAGCGCGCCATCTTCGGTGAAGCAAGCGACGATCGTGTCGACATCGCCGGCGTCCAGAGCAGTCGTGTACCGGACAAACAAATCGTTGATGGCGAACCGGTCTTCGATCGATGTCGGCATTGTTGGCTCCTTTCAGATGCGCAGCGATGTCACCGCATCGGCCAGAACACGATGCGCTCGATCCGCGTCCGACTGGGCGTCGTCGATGGCTTTGCGCAACTGCTCGATCCGGGTTTCGTCCGCGTCCAGCGCCTTCGTCAGGCGCGACCGCAACGTGTCCGATGAGGTCACGGCGGCGAGGTTCTTCCGGATGCGATCCTCATCTTCCAGAACGTCCTCCAAAAGCCTGTGTTGCTGCGCGACGTCGGCCTGTTTGCGCGCCTCATCGCGGCGCAGGTCGAGCACGTGGCCAAGCGCGGCTCGTCCCGCGGAATTTAGTTTCTGATCTCCCACAACGGACTGAATGACCGTGTCATCGCCATCGACCAGAGCGACACTCTGGCGCACCGGTTCGTCGAGCAAGGCCGTGACGGTACGCGACTCTCCCGGGGCGAGAGACACCGCGATGCGAAACGCGGTCGCGGTTTGCTCGGTGACGCGGGACTTCGCATCATCCAGCGTCAAGGTCTGATCGCCATTGGATTTCGGGATCTCCAGCAACAGATCGCGAGCTTCCTTGGCGGGCGCGGTGACGTTGATGCGAATTGCCTGGCGGGCCCGCTGCGTAAACGTCAGTACACCGTCCGCGACACTGATCGCCGCCAGCGTACTCGGCTGAGGCGACAATCTCGTTTCCACTTCGGTACGAAGGTCCTGGGCGAACGATAAAATCCGTGTCTCGCCCGAGGGCAGACCGCCCAACCGGGCATCTCCCGCGAAACTGACGTTGCCCGCTTCATCATAGAGGGTC
>JBEKGV010000352.1:0-5367 GCA_050012615.1 Acetobacteraceae bacterium
CCGGCTGTCGGGGACGCTTGCCGCGCCCACATCCATCTTGATCCGTTCCGCCGAGGACTCTCCGATCAACAGGTTATGAGCCCGCCGGATATAGGAAATGATCGCCTCGTCCATTTTATCGCCGCCGACCCTTACACTGCGGGAATACACGATCCCGCCCAAGGAGATCACCGCCACCTCGGTCGTCCCGCCACCGATATCGACGACCATCGAGCCGGACGGCTCGGTCACCGGGAGTCCGGCGCCAATGGCCGCCGCCATGGGCTCCTCGATCAGTTGTACCTTACGGGCGCCGGCACTTTCCGCGCTCTCCTGGATCGCCCGGCGCTCGACGGCGGTCGAGCCGGACGGCACGCAGACGATGATCAGGGGGGAGGCCCAGCTCCGCCTGCCATTCACTTTGCGGATGAAGTGCTTAATCATTTCTTCAGCCACTTCGAAGTCGGCGATCACGCCATCCCGTAACGGCCGGCTCGCCGTGATGAAGCCGGGGGTGCGCCCAAGCATCTGCTTCGCTTCCTCGCCCACCGCGACCACATGCTTCTTGCCCCTCGACTCAGCGATCGCCACCACACTGGGCTCGTTCAGGACAATGCCGCGGCCCTTAACATAAACGAGTGTATTGGCGGTGCCGAGGTCGATTGCCATGTCGGCTGACATGAAGCCGAGCAGCCGAGAGAACATACGTGAAACCTTCAATTATGACTGGCGTGGGGGGCGGCGAAGCGCGGGGCTTAGACCTGGGAGGGTTGGTTCACAAGAGGGGACGAGCGGAACGGACGAACAGAGGTGACGCACTGTTGAGCCCTGATGTTGGCTGAAACGAGCAACAAATTCGTCTCAAATCCGCCATTTGTGCGAATGAACGCCCCCGACCGGACCCGAAACGTCCGCGCAACCACTCGCAGCGGGCCACCGGTGCCCGCGCCAGAAAATCGCTAACCGTTCATCGGAGGACCGGGTAGAGCGGCAGTGACGCGAGCAGTCGCCGCTCGTCACCGCGGAAATCATTTACCGTCTGAGACTTCGCATCGAATACCATCGTAGTGCGTTCGGGCACGCGAAACTGGCCCCATTGCGGCAGCGATTTGCTGTTTGGGTTGCCGGTGCGGGCGAACGCGAGCCACGCATCGCTCATCTGTTCCGCGAGCGGCTGTGTATCGTCGCCGTGACCGACCATGGACGCTGATTTCGCGACGTTATCGAATACGAAAGCCAGATCGAGCCCATGCGGCGATCTCCATTTCCCGCCGTCGACCGGAGTTTGCCAGTCGAGTTCGTACAACCATACCGGTGCGGCGTTCTGTGCCGCTTTGCGCTCCGCCTGCACCCAGGCCTGTTGACGCACCCGGCGTGCACTCGTGATGGCGAAAAACAGGTCGGACGGTGACGCCTCCGGCTCCGACTTCCGGTATCCCGCGATCACCCGATCGATCTCGTTGGCGGGAATCCACGCCGCCAAATTTTTGCGCAGGCTCGCATCGTCCAACGAAAAAACCGAGGGATCGCCGGCGCCGATCAACGCGGTGGTTTCGGTCTTCGTTGTTCCGATCATCATCGGAACGTTTGCCGAACAAGCTGGGCCGTCCGGTATCCAAGGCGCCCTCTCCAGGAATTTGCCATCCACCACTGGACTGAAATCCAGCGGCGTACCCGGCGCTCGCATCGCTTTTCGCAGTGCCGCCATAAGCTGCGCGAGGGTCATCTTTTGCAGACGTGCCAGATCCGCGGGCGGGATATCGGCGGCCTTGAGGAATGCGAGCGTGTTGGCGTTGGCCTCATCGGGGGTTAGCCCATCCAGTCGCGAACCGCTCTGCACGATCGCGCGATGGAACAATCCCCGTGTCGGCGGCATGGCCATCAGCACACTGACCTTGGCGCCGCCGCCGGATTGCCCAAAGATCGTGACATTCGCGGGATCGCCGCCGAACTCTGCGATATTGACGTGAATCCATCGTAAAGCCGCGATCAAATCGAGAACGCCCAGATTGCCGGATTCCGCGAATTCGGTGCCGCCAACCCTGGCCAAATAGAGGTGCCCGAAAATGTTCAGCCGGTGATTGACGGTGACGACGACCACGTCGCCTTTCCGCGCGAGGTTGGTCCCGTCGTAAACCGGATTGCTGCCGGAACCGGTTGAGAAACCGCCACCGTGAAACCAAACCATGACCGGCCGCTTGTGATGATCCCGTAACGCCGGTGTCCAGACATTCAGGATCAGGCAGTCTTCGCTCATGGCCTGGTCGACGGCCCATGATGCCGCGTACGACGGTCGCGGCCGGATTTCCTGCGGACACATCGGCCCGTAGGCGACCGCGTCGCGGATCCCGGTCCAGGATTCAGCGGGTTTGGCCACGCGAAACCGGTTCGCCCCTTCGGTCGGGCCTCCGTACGGGACGCCCTTGAAGGTCCGGATCCCCTCGTTGATCACGCCTCGCACCCGCCCGCGCGAGGTTTCCGCGATCGCGATCTGGACGTCCCCCTTCTTTTGCGGGGCCGCCAAAGCCGCGCCGCCCTCCCCAACGCCCAGGCCCGCTAATCCCAGGGCCGCTAATCCAAGACTGGTCTGACCGATCAGCCCTCGCCGTCCCAGCACCGCTTAGCCGCGCCCGATGAACGGCATCTTGGTCGCCATGATCGTGACGAACTGGATGTTGGATTCAAGCGGCAGATTGGCCATGAATGCCACCTGCTGCCCCACATGGTTGACGTCCATCCGGGCCTCCACCGCCATCTGGCCGTAGGGCTGCATCTGCCCGTTGGCCGAGCGCGCCGTCATTGGCGTGGCGGCGTTGCCGATGTCGATCTGGCCGCAGCAGATGTCGAATTGCCGCCCATCCAGCGCGATCGATTTGGTCAGGCCGGTCACGCCATGTTTGGTCGATGTGTAGGCCACCGACCCAGGCCTCGGCACATGCGCGGAAATCGAGCCGTTGTTGATGATCCGGCCGCCACGCGGCGTTTGATCGCGCATCATGCGAAACGCCTGGTTCGCGCACATGAACATCGCGTCGAAATTCACCGCGACGACCCGCCGCCACATCTCCCAGGTGAAGTCGCCGAAATTCGTCGTTGGCACGTTGCCGCCGGCGTTGTTGAACAGCATGTCCACGCGGCCGAACTTTTCCTTTACCGCCGCGAACGCCGCGATCACCTGATCCGGTTCGGCCACGTCGGTCGGCAGCGGCAGCGTTTTGCCGCCGGTCGCAAGGCCCGCCGTTTCTTCCAGCGCTTCCTTGCGCCGTCCCAGCAAGGCGACGGACCAACCATCCTTGCAAAGCGCGAGCGCCGACGCACGGCCAATGCCGCTTCCCGCCCCGGTGATGACCGCGACCTGATCCGCCATGATGTTTTCTCCCTCTCCAATGGCTTTCCCTCGCCATTCTGGACCTTGGTTGCGAGCGGTGGAAGATGGTGCGAGCCTCATCGCTCCCAACGCCCCATCGCTTCCGTGGAGAGTGTTGGGAACACCGTGAGAAGAGGCACCATGGCCCGTTTCGCCGCGATCGGATTGGACCACCGGCATGTCTATGACATGACCGAAGGTTTGCTGAAGGCGGGGGCGGAATGCGTCGGGTACAACCCGGACACCACGGACCCTCGCGTCCTCGCCGGGTTCCGCAAGCGCTTTCCGAATGTCCCGGAAGCGTCCCGCGACCGCCTGCTGGATGATCCATCCATCGAGTTCATCGTCTTGTCGGCGGTGCCGCGCGACCGTGCGGCACTCACGATCGAGGCGATGCGGCGTGGCAAGGACGTCATGTCGGACAAACCAGGCGTCACGACATCCGAGCAATTGGAAGCCGTCCGCCATACGGTTCACGCCACTGGACGGCTCTGGTCGATCTGCGTCGGACGGGTAGCCTCGCCGGCATTGCAGGAAACCGTCCGCGTGGTGCATTCGGGCGAGCTTGGCAGGCTGGTGCAGGTTGTCAGCCTGGCGCCACATCGGCTCAACCGGGCGCTGCGCCCGGCGTGGTTTTTCGATCAGCCCGCGTATGGCGGGATCATCAACGATATCGGCGTGCACTCGATCGATCAGTTCCTGGCACTCGCCGACGTCGCCGAGGCCGAGATCGAGTCCAGCACGATCGGCGCGTTCGGCACCGAACCGGAGGGGTTCGAGGACTTCGCCGAGTTCATCCTGCGCACCCCGTCCGTGCGTGGCTATTGCCGTGTCGATTGGTTCACGCCCGACGGTTTGCCGACCTGGGGCGATGGGCGATTGTTTCTGGTTGGCACCCACGGCACGCTGGAATTGCGCAAGAACCTCGACATCGAGGGCCGCCCAGGGTCGGATCATATGTTCGTCGCGGGGAGGGAACGGACGCGGCATGTGGATTGCAGCGCTCTCCCCGTGACCTATTATCGCGACTTCATCACGGCCGTGCGTACGCGGGATTTCTCGGCACTGCCGCAAGAACAGGTGTTCACCGTTTGCCGTATGGCGCTCCGCGCGCAAGCCCATGCGAGCCGGTACATCGCCGAGCGGCGACCGTGATTGGCCTCGCGATCATTGGTCTCGGCAACGCGCTGGCGCCCCACGCCAAGGCGATCCTCGATCTCAGCGATCGGGT
The DNA here is from genome assembly GCA_050012615.1 of Acetobacteraceae bacterium. GTDB lineage: Bacteria > Pseudomonadota > Alphaproteobacteria > Acetobacterales > Acetobacteraceae > Rhodopila. The sequence continues at coordinate 4,578 of JBEKGV010000352.1, forward strand.
TCGCGTGGTGCACGCGGTCGCCCGGAATGCCGGGCAGAGACGGGCTGTCGCGGAAATTCATGGGTTTCCGACCAGCGACGATCCGGCCGCGGCGATAGCCGATCCGCGCGTCGATGCCGTGTTGGTCCTCACTCCCACCAACGCGCACCTTGAAATCGCCGAAGCCGCGTTCGCCGCCGGCAAACACGTGCTGTGCGAAAAGCCGTTGGAGACAACGGTCGAACGTGCCGAACGTCTGGTCGCAGCCGCTCGGCGAGCCGATCGCCGGCTTGCCGTCATGCTGCAACTGCGGTTTCGCGACGCCAGCCGCCGGCTGAAACAACTGCTGGAGGCAGGTGCGCTCGGCGAGATCCAGGCCGCCACGATGACCGTGCCTTGGTGGCGCCCTCAGTCTTACTACGACGAACCCGGCCGAGGCGTGAAAGCGCGCGACGGCGGCGGCGTGTTATTGATCCAGGCGATCCACACGCTGGATCTGTTTCGCTGGTTCGTCGGGATCAGTTCGGTCGAAGCGGCGATGGTGCGCACGACGTCGTTGCACCGGATGGAGACCGAGGATTACGCGACCGCCCTGGTTCGGCTTGGCAACGGTGCGCCGGGCACCATCGTCGCAACGGTCGCGGCTTTCCCGGGCGGTCCTGAGCAGATCATGGTGATCGGTTCGAAAGGCACCGCCCGCATGGACGGCAGCAACCTGCGTGTCTCGTTCCTCGATGGAACCGAAGGCGTGGTCCAGGACACCGGCGGGTCGGGCAGTGGTTCCGGCTTCATGACGTTTTCCCACGAGCCG
>JBEKGV010000353.1:0-8119 GCA_050012615.1 Acetobacteraceae bacterium
TGCGCGTTACCGAGATCGGACGCCATTTTGATGCCCCACCGAGTCACCTTTCCGGACCCGTCGCGTTGCACCAGCCTGGCCGCCGTTTCGCCGAGTGAAGCCCAGGTCGTCGGGAATTGATCAGGGTCGAGGCTGGAATCACGGAACGCCGCCTTGTTGTAATAGAAGATCGCGGTCGAGCGCTGGAACGGCACCGACCATGTTTTTCCGTCTGCATGGCTGTTAGCGAGGAATGCCGGGTAAAACCCGTCCAGCCATCGTTTCGCTTCCGCGTCCAGGCCGATTTCATCAAGCGATACAAGGATGTCCTGATCCTGCAGGCTGTGCATTTCCGCGGCCAGCAACACAGCGAAATGCGGACCGCCGCCACCTTTGATCGCCGTGGTCGTCTTGATCAGCGTCTGACTGTAATCGCCGGCATACACCGCCTCGACCGCGACACCAGTCTCCTTCTGGTAAGCACCGCAGAAGCCATCGACAATCGCCGCGAGCGGTCCGCCCACCGCCACCGGATAGTAAAACGTCAATTTTTCCACGGTCTGGGCGCGAAGGATGGCGGGTGCGGCGAGCGCACCCGCGGCGGCGAGCAAATGACGGCGGTGGATCATGACAGTGTCTCCCCGATTGATTGTTGATTCATTGGAACGAGCGAAGCAGGCGTGTCGCGGTGACCTGCGCCTGCTCCAGCGCGGCGTCGGCCGCCAGTTTGCCGGTCAGCGCCGCTTGCAATGCATCGTCGAGCGCATGGGTCACCCGCTGATTGTCGTGGGTTGAAAGCTCCGCGACCGCGAACGGCAACTGGTCTCGAGCCACCGAAGCTTGTGGGAAGTCCGCGACATACTGGCGCATCGCCGGCGTCTCCCACGCATCCGGTCGCGTCGCGACATAACCGGTGTCGATGCCCCATCGCGCCGCGCGTTCGGGACTGCTGATCCAACGCAGCAAGCGCAGGCAGGCCTGGCGCCGCAGCTCACTTGCCGACTTGAACAGATAGAAATTGCCGCCGCCCGTCGGGCTCCCGCGCCGTTTGCCGGCGGGCAGCATCGCCACGCCAAATTGAAATTTCGCGTTGGCGCGAATGTTCGAGAGATTTCCCGTGGTGGTCCAGATCATCGCCGCCTTCTGCTCCAGGAAATCGCGCGGCGTGGTACCCCATTCGACGACGCCCGGAGGATGGGCATGATATTTAGCATTCAGATCGGTCCAATAACGCAACGCCTCGACGCTGGGGCCGCCGGCGAAGTCGGTCGCGGTTCCGCGGTCATTGGCGAGTGTTCCCCCGGCCTCGGTCGCGAGCGCCTGAAATAGCCAGTAAGCGAAACCAGTACTGGGGATTTGCGTGCCCCAACGAGCCACCTGCCCATCGTTGGTCAGCGTCAATTTCGCGGCGATCTCCGCATGCTCCTGCCATGTCCCTGGCGGATGGTCGGGATCAAGCCCGGCCGCGCGAAACACATCCTTGTTCCAGTAAAGTACGATGGTCGAGCGCTGAAATGGGACACCCCAGATGTGACCGCCGATGTCGCCGTTCTTCAGGAACGCGGGATAGAAGCTTTCGAGCCAGGATTTGTTCGTCGCGTCGCTGCTCAGCGCATCAAATGGCAGGATAAGATCGTCGTCGATCAGCGAAAACACATCGGTCGACAGCAACACCGCCATCTGAGGCCCGGCGCCGGACTTCAACGCCGTCCGCGCCTTCGTCAGCGTGTCCTGATAGGTCCCAGCGTAGATGGGCGTGACCGTGATACCGGGGTTCTCGCGCTGAAAATCCGCGGCGTACCCATCGATGATTTTGGTAATCGGCCCGCCAACGGCCACCGGGAAATAGAAGCTGATCTCCGTACCTGCCTCGGCTCGAACAATCGCCGGCATTGCCAGCGTCGCCGTCGAGCCCAGGACCGCGCGGCGGGTTGTTACTTTCATAGAGCGATCTCCCGCGCCGCTTCCGCGCGCGTAACCCGCCGTCCTGTCATTTCATCGAACAAGTGGATCGTCTCATCGAGTGCGAGGCAGACTGGCGCACCCTCGGGCAGGACAACCCTCCCGGGAACTCGCACAAGCAATGTCGCGTCGCCGGCTGCGCAGACCATGACCGTGTCGGCCCCAAGATATTCAGCATGGCGAACCACGGCGGCGATCCCGGTGTCGGCGAGGCGCATGCGCTCCGGACGGATCCCGCCGATCATGCTGCCATCCGCCGCCTGGACCCCATCGACCGGCGGCGCCAGCACCGGTCCCTCGGTGCCGCGCAGCACCATGCCGGCGGCACGCCGCTCCAGCGGGAACAGGTTCATCGGCGGCGTGCCGATGAAGCTGGCCGCGAAACTCGTTTCTGGGCGAGCATAGATCTCCTCGGGTCCCGAATCCTGCTCGACATGACCGTTGCGCAGCAGCACGATCTGATCAGCCATGCCCATCGCCTCGGTTTGGTCGTGGGTCACATAGATCATCGTAATGCCCAGACGGCGTTGCAGCGCCAGGATCTCACGGCGCATATCGGCGCGCAGCTGCGCGTCGAGGTTCGACAGAGGCTCATCCATCAGACAGACGGGCGCCTCCGCGACGATCGCTCGCCCGAGTGCCACGCGCTGCTGCTGTCCGCCCGATAACTGACCCGGCTTGCGATCCAGCAGTGACCCGATGCCGAGAATTTCCACAGCTCGTGCCAGCCGCTGGACGCGCTCCGCGGGTCGCACATGCCGCGCCTTCAGGCCGAAGGTGACGTTCTCGGCCACACTCAGATGCGGAAACAGCGCGTAAGACTGAAATACCATGGCGACGCCGCGACTCGCGGGCGGCAGGTTCGTGACGTCGCGACCGCCGATCTCGACACGGCCGTGGGTTGCTGTTTCCAGACCGGCGATGATGCGGAGGCAAGTTGTTTTGCCGCAACCGGACGGCCCGAGCAGCACCGTGAAGCTGCCGGCTCGCACATTGTGGGTGAGGGCATCCACCGGGGTCACGCCTCCCCACCGGCGGGTGACCGGGGTCAGCCGCACGGCAACTCCACCCGGCATAAGAAAAGCCTCTGGAATGGCCTGAGGAAAATACGATGAACTGCATGAGGTCCGGCGGGATGGATGAAGGTTTCGTGAATGCTAAAAGGGCCGTGGCCATCCGCCCCCTCCGAGCCCTCCCCGCCGACGTCCCTCCGGAGCAGGTGGTCCGGTCGATGCTCGGCGGTCGCTACCGGCCGGAAGGAACCGGGGGCTCTGGCGATCGGCGCGCACGTCCCAAACCCGTGTCGTTCATGGACCGGCCCATCGTGTCATGACAATTGAGGAACCAACCAAGGGCGACGGCGCATTCCGAGCAAATCCATCCAACAATTCTCCTGGGCGGGAGAAATCGTCGAGGCGTCCGACAGCCATCCTGTGATTAAGTACTCCACGGCGAGAGGCCGTAATTCAATCATAATGGCGCGCGCCTTCCGGATCACGCGATATCGGTGACCAGGACCGTTGCCCTGGATGGCGCCACGTATCGTCGGAGGATCGATATGCCAACGGCCACGGGACAAATGGTCCGGCAATCCAAGATCGTGTCCTGGTTCGAAGTTGAAATGAATATCCGGACGCGGGTGGTGCGAGGAAGACTATGACCACGGATCGCCCAGGCCCCATGATCCATGAGAGCACGAACTATCCCCGCCCACGTTTACCTGTCGGCGGCCACGATGTGGTAAACGCCGAGCAGATCGGCGTCGCGAAGGACAGCGAGTGATCTCAATATTACCTGGTTTCCTCCGTAATCTCCTGGGCGTGAGCATAATCCCGGCAGGTCACGCGCCACGATGCGCCGCGAGAGAATATCGTCAACCGCGGTTGATATTCGATTTGAATTGAATTATCATAGTCGAACACGAATGTTGTGCGACTGGCCTCAAACCCACTTGACCTCAAACACGCCCCTGGCATTCGGAACTTAGGGAATGGACGCGGGTCTCAAAAGGAAGGAGTAACGACTTTGGCTCGAACCAAAAGTTTAAGTAAACAAATCCGCCAGGCTCGGGAGGTTAAGGGGTTCACTGTCGCCGAGCTCGCGGACAGATTAGGTGTCTCGCAGGTATCGATTTATTATTGGGAAAGTGGCCGGGTTCGCCCGCGTGATACAAATCTCACCGCACTGTGCAAGGCTCTAAAAATGCCAATGCGCGAAACGATGGCTCTCACGGGACGATAAATGCGACGCCATTTCAGTCGAGTTAAGACGACTTCGATCTGAATGTAACAGATGCTACCGCGGCCGGATTACCAGCGTGCCGCGGCGGCATCATCGGTGTCGCGCGCTTCCACCCACCCACCCTCGCCATTCTGAAACTCCTCAAGCTTCCAGAATGGGGCCTTTGTCTTCAGCCAATCGATCAGGAACGCCGTCGCGTCGAGCGCGGCTTGGCGGTGGGCGGCAGCCGTCAGAACCAGGACGATGTTTTCACCGGGAACCATTCTGCCAACCCTGTGGATTACCGTACAACCCAACAGGCCCCAGCGCTGCTCAGCCTCATCGGTGATCCGGCCAATGGCACGCAGAGTCATGGCCGGATAATGTTCCAACGTGAGTGCACGAATCGTGTGCCCCGCGGGATCACGTGCCTTGTCGTCGCGCACAATGCCAATGAAACAGCCCAAACCACCAATATCGGTCCGGCCAGCGGTTAGTCGTGCTACCTCGGCCGCGACATCGAAATCTTCGATCTGGACACTGATGCTCGCCATGCGGGTCTCATGTCCTCTGTCGATTTGCCCTAACCGCCGGTAACCGGCGGGAAAAACGCGACCTCATCGCCTGGCCGCAGGAGTGTCGAGGTTTCAGCAAACTCCTGGTTTACGGCACAGCGCACAGACTTGCGGTTTTTGAATGCCTCGGCATGACGTTGATCCAGATTGGAAAGGTACTCAACCAGATCAGCCACGGTCGCCACGGAATTAGGTGGAGATAGTGTCTCCTCTGCCACACCAACTCGTTCTCGAAGCCAGGCGAAATATAACACGGTCAGGTGCGCCGGCATCGAAAATTTCTCTTTCGTCACTTTGGCGTTGGGATGGTTTCAATGCGGCCATCGGGATAAATGACCGTGCTGGTGCCGTTACCGTTCGGAACGATAATTCGGCGATCCGTCGGCGGGTTCGGCGTCTCAGGCGTCGAGCCCGGCGTGCCGTTGGGCACCGGTGCGAGCAACGGATTTATCCCGCGGCTCAGTGGCGAACCTCTTGACGGAGCCACGGGTTGCATTGAGGCCGGCGACTCCTGCTCCAGGTCCTGCAGTGTCTTGGGCGGAGCCAGTGGGCCGGGCCAAATGTCGCCTGGCTCCGTGGTCAGTGGCGTGACAGCCACTCCCGAACCCAGGACCCGTTCCATGTTCACGCTTGTCGTGAGCGGCAGGTGCGGATTGGAGCCGCTGGAGAATGGCGGGTTCCACCAGGTGCTATAGCCGCACCCGCTAAGCGTCATGGTCATGCTCACCAGGACAATACGCCGCATCAGATCAGGCTCCTAAAAGACACCCGCGAGAAAAACGAATGCGGGCAAGACTTTTGCCTTGGGTTCGCCTTCATCTCAAGAACCTGTTCGATCAATAGTAACGACACGGGTTCGGATCCAGGTAGCTATTGTTTCGGGCCGGCTCAACGGTAGCAGAGTTCGCTCGCCGACATCAGGGGTAGAATCGCTCGCCACCGCTACGACTTCGGGTTCCCGGTCCCAAAGTGACGGTTTCCCCAGCTCGGGACGAAACACCTCCAGCTTGGGATAGGGATGAGATTTGAAGCCCTCGACCAGAACAAGGTCGACCGACTCCATGCGGGCGAGCAAGCCAGGAAGATCCGCCTCGGCCTCATGCAGCAACGCCCAACGGCGAGATGAGGCGACAACGACTTCATGCGCGCCCGCGATACGATGGCGGTGGCTGTCCTTGCCGGGCTGGTCCATGTCGAAGCCGTGGTGGGCGTGTTTGACGGTGGAAACCTGGAGCCCCGCTGCGCGGAGCAGCGGCAAGAGCGCGACGATCAGCGTCGTCTTGCCACTACCTGACCATCCGACAATGCCCAGTACGTTCAAGCCGCGGCCTTCAACCTGGTTGGCGCGGGAGGGGGCCGCCTCCCTGGGGCTCTGGCACTTTCGCCGCCGAAGCGTGGCGCAGTCCGGCCATCAAATAATCCCACCCGGTCACCAAGGTCAGCACGGCAGCGATCCACAGCATCGTCTCCCCGACCATCGACACCGGAAGAAACGACAGATGCACGAGGCGCGCCGAGGTGTCGCCGGCCAACAGCGTGCCGAGGGCGCCCATCTGAAAGCCGGTTTTCCACTTCGCGAGGCTTGTTACCGGCAGCCCGATCCGGATCCCAGCCAAGTACTCCCGCAGTCCGCTGACCAGGATTTCTCGCAGCATGATGACGATGGCGGGATACAGGGCGAGGCTGGACAGACGTCCCATTCCCACCAGCATCATGAGGACGGCCCCGACCAGCAGCTTGTCCGCGATCGGGTCGAGCATCCGGCCGAGGTCGGACTGCTGCCGGCGTGAGCGGGCCAGTTTTCCATCGAAATAATCAGTGATTGCCGCGGCCGTGAACACGACACATGCCACAAGGTCCGCCAATGGATAACGCGCGGCCACAAGCCCAACCAATAACGGAATGGCCGCTATCCGGGACAACGTCAGCAGGTTCGGAAGGTCGGTTAACATGCCGCGATGGACTTAGCGCATTTATCGGCCGGAAGAAATCGTGCACAAGACCGGGTGCCCAGCCGTCTCGGAAATATGACGGCCCGCACCGAGTGACCGCCCGGGGATCAGTGGCGCGCTGGTCCAGATCAAGAGCGCGGCGCTGTCCCCGCCTCCGGAGCCCCGATCGCCACCGTGTCACGCCGCAACCGCTTTTCGCCGAGGAACAGCAGAATCGGCGCGGCGATGAAAATGGATGAGGACGTCCCAACAACGATCCCGAACAGCATAACCCAGGCGAAGCCCGAAATTGACGCGCCTCCAAATAGCGCCAGTGGCAAGCTGGCGAGGAATACCGTCATCGACGTGCCCAGGGTGCGGTTGAGGGTCTCGTTGATCGACAGATCGATCAGATCGCGCAATGGCATGGTTTTGTATTTGCGCAAGTTTTCCCGAACCCGATCATACACCACCACTTTATCGTTCGTGGAGTAACCGAGGACCGTCAGGATCGCCGCGACCATGACGAGATCGAACTCGATACGTGTCAGAGCCAGGAAACCAATCGCCTTGGTCACGTCGAGGATCAGCGTCGCCACCGCACCAACAGCAAACTGCCATTCGAACCGGAACCAGATATATGCCAGGATCATCAGCAGGCTGATGCCGAGCGCGTACAATCCGTTGTGGAACAACTCGGAGGAAACGCTGGCTCCGACCGCGTCGACGCGGACGATCTTGGCGCCCTGAATGGAATTTTCCAGTGCGGATCGAACCTTGGAAACGGCAACCTGAGTTCCCGCTTCGGTGGATTGTGTCGGCAACCGGATCAATACCGTGGATGCGTCGCCGAACCGTTGCACGCCCTGATCGGGAACGTGCTCCGCGGTTAAGGCGCCGCGGATTTTCGCGAAGTCCGCGGGTCCGTCGGTGCGCACTTCCATCACGATACCGCCAGAGAAATCGATACCCAGGTTAAGGCCTGGTTCAAAAAACAGCACGATCGAAGCCGTCGAAAGGATCGCCGAGACCGCCAGGCCCGCGAAACGTCCGTTCATGAATCTGAACTTCGTATTGTCCGGCGCCAACCGCATTCTGGGCTTGATGAACATGATGCGTCCTCAGACCGGAAGCAGCCGGGGTCGAACCGAGACGTACCACCGGGACACCAGCAGCCGGGTCAGCATCCAGGCAGTGAACATCGACGTCGCGATGCCGATGGTGATGGTAACGGCGAAACCCTTGACCGGACCCGACCCGAACACGAACAGCATGACGTGGGACAGAAACGTCGCCGCGTTGGAGTCGAATATCGTGGCATACGCTCGCTGGAAACCATGTTCGAGAGCAGCCAGTGGCGGCCGCCCGCGCCTCTGCTCCTCACGGATCCGCTCGTTGATCAGGATGTTCGCGTCGACCGCCATGCCGAGGGTCAGCAGGATCCCCGCCATG
>JBEKGV010000354.1:0-5353 GCA_050012615.1 Acetobacteraceae bacterium
GCAAACCGACGCTTGCGCAGCCACTGAGCCCCGCGAGAAGGGGTCGAACCGGAGGTGCGGCGATCTGGGCCGACGGGGTCATGCCCCCCATGTAGTCGATCCTCGCCCGCGATTGAAGGATAACCGATTGAAGCATGGGCGCGATTGCCTACAATGCTCCCGGGGCAGGCCCCAACGGGGCCACCGAAGGGGCGCACGCCAATGCGGTACTGGCTGGTGAAATCGGAGCCGGAGGCATTCTCCTGGGATCAGCAGGTGGCGAACGGCGTCGAGCCTTGGACCGGTGTCCGCAATCACACCGCCAAACTCAACCTCAAAGCCATGAAGAAAGGCGACCTCGCATTCTTCTACCACTCCAATACCGGCAAGGAGATCGTGGGCGTCGTGACGGTCGTGCGAGAGGCATATCCCGATCCCACCGCCGAGAAAGGCGACTGGGTGTCCGTCGATATGAAGGCAGTAGGGCCCGTTCCGAAGCCCGTGTCATTGACCACGATCAAGGCCGATCCCGCTTTGGCCGGTATCCCGTTGATTCGCCAGTCGCGGCTCTCGGTCATGGAACTAAGTCCCGAACATTGGAAACTACTTTGCAGGATGGGTGGATGGAAACGCTGATACCAGCCGAAGCGCGTGCACTGTGCCGCGTCGAGGAAATCGATGACGGCGGCACCAAGGGATTTCCTCCGGCGCCCGGCGGCTTCAGTGGCCTGGTGGCCTATCGCTCCGGCGATACGATCCGGGTCTACGTCAATTCGTGCCCGCACATCGGCACGCCGCTGGATTGGCTGCCGGACAAGTTCATGAGCCGGGACGGCAAATACATCATCTGCGCCACTCACGGCGCCGCCTTCGCCCCCATCACGGGCGAGTGTCTCCTGGGCCCCTGCAAAGGAGATTATCTGGATGTCGTGAAGACGGACATCAGGGATGGTGTTATTTATGTCCCCAACGACGCCGGGTTATGACGCTCGGTCAGCGGGAAGGAAATCATCCGATGCCTGACAGCAATCCGACCGGAGACCAGGTATTTCCCGTCCGCTCCGACTTCGCGGCAAAGGCTTACGTCAACGCGGCCGGCTACCGGTCCCGCTATGAGCGTGCCGCCCGTGATCCGAACGGGTACTGGGCTGAGGAAGCCAGGCGCATCGCCTGGATGAAGCCGCCCACGAAAATCAAGAACACCAGCTTCAACGACGATGTCGCCATTAAATGGTTCGAGGACGGCACACTGAATGCGTCGGTTTCCTGCCTCGACCGGCATTTGGCGGCGAATGGCGATCGGACGGCGATCATCTGGGAAAGCGACGACCCCAACGTCAGTCAGAGCGTCAGCTACCGGCAATTGCACGAGAAAGTCTGCCGTCTCGCCAACGCGATGCGCGGCCTCGGCGTGAAGAAGGGCGACGTCGTCACGGTCTATTTGCCGATGGTCGTGGAAGCGGCGGTCGCGATGCTGGCCTGCACGCGCATCGGTGCGATCCACTCCGTGGTGTTTGGCGGGTTTTCGCCGGACAGTCTCGCCAACCGCATTCAGGACTGCGGTTCCAGGCTGCTGATCACCGCCGATGAGGGTCGCCGCGGCGGCCGCAAGGTTCCGCTCAAGGCCAACGCCGACGAGGCGCTGAAATCCTGCCCGGAAATAACCGGCGTGATTGTCGTCAAGGTCACCGGCGGCACGGTCGCGATGCGAAGCGGCCGGGATCATGACTACGATACATTGTGCGCCGCCGCCTCGGCCGATTGTCCCCCCGAGGAAATGAACGCCGAGGATCCGCTGTTCATCCTCTATACCTCCGGCAGCACCGGCAAGCCCAAGGGCGTGCTGCACACCACCGGCGGCTATATGGTCTGGGCTTCTTACACGCATGAACTGGTGTTCGATTACCATCCCGGCGATATTTACTGGTGCACCGCCGATGTGGGGTGGGTCACCGGCCACACCTATATCGTCTACGGCCCGCTGGCGAACGGCGCGACCACGCTGATGTTCGAAGGGGTGCCCAACTACCCCGACAGCAGCAGGTTCTGGCAGGTCGTCGACAAGCATAAGGTCAACATCTTCTACACCGCCCCGACCGCCATTCGCGCCCTGATGCGCGACGGGGAGGGGCCGGTGCGGAAGACGTCGCGAAAGTCGCTGAGGCTGCTCGGCAGCGTTGGTGAGCCGATCAATCCTGAGGCCTGGCTTTGGTATCACCGTGTCGTGGGTGAGCATCGGTGCCCTATCGTCGACACCTGGTGGCAGACCGAAACCGGCGGCATCCTGATCAGCCCGCTTCCCGGCGCCACCGCGTTGAAACCAGGCTCCGCTACGCTGCCGCTGCCCGGCGTTCGCCCATTGATCGTCGATGGCGACGGCAACGAATTGCATGGCCCGACGGAAGGAAATCTATGCCTTTCCGACTCCTGGCCGGGCCAGATGCGCACGGTGTTCGGCGATCATGCGCGGTTCGTGCAGACGTATTTCTCGACCTTTAAAGGACTTTACTTCACCGGCGACGGCGCCCGCCGCGACGCGGATGGGTATTACTGGATCACCGGCCGGGTCGATGACGTGATCAATGTCTCCGGTCACCGCATGGGCACCGCCGAGGTCGAGAGCGCGCTCGTCGCTCACCCCAAAGTTGCCGAGGCCGCCGTGGTCGGCTATCCGCACGATCTCAAAGGCCAGGGCATCTACGCTTATGTCACCCTCAACCTCGGTGAGGAGCCGTCGGAGGCTTTGCGTCGCGAACTCGTTCTCTGGGTGCGCAAGGAAATCGGCCCGATCGCATCGCCGGACATTATCCAATGGGCGCCGGGTTTGCCGAAAACCCGCAGCGGCAAGATCATGCGGCGCATCCTGCGCAAAATCGCCGCGAACGAGACGGACAGTCTGGGCGACACATCGACACTGGCCGACCCGGGCGTGGTGACCGATCTGGTCACGAACCGAGCCGACGGCTGACGGATGCGCGCGCGACGGGATGAGCTTTGTGAGACCATCGCCGTAACGGTCACGTTTCTGCGCATGGACATTCCGCCTGTGACACCGCCGACGCCAATTCCGGCGCATACACGAACCGAGCGGGTCGTTTCGCCAACGGTCGGATTTTACCGGTATTTATACAACACCGTGGGCGCCGATTATGTCTGGTGGCTCCGCCGGGTCTTGCCGGACGCTGAACTGGCGCGGTTGTTGGACGATCCGTCGCTCGAAATTCATGTGCTTTACAAGAACGGCGAACCGGCGGGATTCTTCGAGCTGGACGCTCGTTACGGCACGTCCGTCAATCTGAGCTATTTCGGTCTGATGCCGCATGTGATCGGCACCGGCGCCGGGCCGGGCTTCCTGCGTCAGGCCATCGACGCCGCATGGCGAAGCGAACCGCGGACGGTGACGGTCAACACCTGCACCGCCGACCATCCGCGGGCATTGCCGAATTACCTGCGCGCGGGCTTCAAACCATTACGCGCGGTGCAGGAGATCTGGGACGTGCCGATGCATCTCGGACTTCGCATTCCCGATCATCTGCGGATTTGACGGGTCGAGCAGCCGCGGCGTTGACCCATATGTCATCATCGACCAACACGTTGTTTCCGATCGATACATCATCACCGACCAACACCTCGCGTCCGGCCAACACGTCATCACTCCTCAACACGTCATCACCAACCAAGGCGTCATCACCAGCCAAAACCGTCATCACCGACCGACACGTCGTCACTCCCCACCACGTAATCACTCCCCACCACGTCATCACCGGGCTTGACCCCATGGGCGCTAAGTTAAGAGGTCCGCACCTCAATTTATGCGTCATGGCCGTCCCCCGACTTGATCGGGGGACGGCCATGACGAGAAAAGCAGCGTGCATCGGCCTTAATTTAGCGAGTATGGGGCTTGACCCGGTGATCACTCGCGGCACGTCGCGGCGACAGATCGCCGTGCCAGCGACCGATCATGATGTGGCGGCGGTTGGCATCGGCATCACCGCGATTCCGCAATGACCACGATATTGCCTCCGCGAGAAAAGCATGATTCACCACAAAGCCACGAAGCACACGAAGTAATCAAGCCCAGTGGGTTTTCGGAGAAAATTTTGATATATGACAATAAATCATTTGCCTCACCTTGGCTGAGCCAGCCGCCCAGTGGATGGATTGCAATCCAGCAGCACCTTCTTCGTGCCCTTCGTGACTTTGTGGTGAATCATCTTGCTTCGTTAAGCCACTCGAACCACCCAATCATCCCCCTGCCGGTATTATGACCTATCCGCCCGAACCAGTCGCGCTGTACATCCATTGGCCTTTTTGCCTGTCACGCTGTCCGTATTGCGACTTCAACGCCCACGTCCGGGACATCATTCCACAACAGCGCTTTCGCGACGCGCTTCGCCGAGAACTGGCATGGGAAGCGGACCGGCTGGGCCGGCGGCCGTTGCGTTCCATTTTCTTCGGCGGCGGGACCCCCAGTTTGATGGACCCCGAGACAGTAGCGTTTCTCCTGGAAGACGCGCGGGCGTTGTTCGAAACTCCCAACGATCTTGAGGTTACGCTGGAAGCAAATCCAACCAGTATCGAAACGTCTCGTCTTGCCACGCTACGTGACGCCGGCGTAAATCGCATTTCAATCGGCATCCAAAGCCTGGAACCCGAGCCGCTCGCGATGCTCGGCCGCCAGCATTCCGTGGCGCAGGCGATCGCCGCGCTGGAGATCGCCCGTAATCTTTTCCCGCGTATTTCGTTCGACCTGATCTATGCACGGCCCGATCAGACCATCGCCGCCTGGCGCACCGAGTTGCGCCGCGCGCTTGATCTCGTCGCCGATCATCTGTCGCTTTACCAACTGACCATTGAACCCGGAACGAAGTTCGAGGCACTGCATCGGAGAGGCGACATCGTTTTGCCTGAAGAAGATCTTGCCGCCGCGCTATATGACGCGACGCAAGACGAAGCCGTGCGCTTCGGCTTGCTGCCCTATGAAATCTCCAATTATGCGAAGCCGGGTGCTGAAAGCCGGCATAACCTCCAGTATTGGCGCTATGGTGATTATGCGGGCATCGGTCCCGGCGCGCACGGACGCATCGACCTCGATGGCCGGCTGATCGCAACGCGCCGTCACCGCGCTCCGGAGTATTGGGCTGACCGGGTGGAACGGTTCGGGCATGGAATGACGGAAGAGACCGTGTTGACTACCGATGCGATGGCTCGCGAAATGTTGCTCATGGGGCTGCGGTTGGCGGAAGGCGTATCGGCGGCACGATTTTTTAACCGCACCGGCCGAACGCTGGAGAGCGCGATCGATGCTGATGCGTTACGGCGTGCGTCCGAGGAAGGCTATGTCGCCTGGCACGACGGGCGGCTGACGGCGACG
>JBEKGV010000355.1:0-7876 GCA_050012615.1 Acetobacteraceae bacterium
CCGGAACGGCGCCTCGCCAATCGCGGCCAGTTCGATCGCGAGTTCCTCGCGCGACATGCCGACAAGGTCTCGCCGCCCGTCCGGCGCGGTCGCGTCGGGCGGATCGAACTTCGCGGTGTGGGCAAGGATCCTCTCCCGCTCCGCCGCGGTCAGTGCGAGGTCTACCTGGGCGGACATGCTTTGCTGATCGCTGCGTAGGCGGCGGTGAATCCCTTCAGGCTGAAGGTGTCGGTCACGGTCGCGTCATGCGGCCCAGGGGATCTGGCGATGGCGCGGCCCGCGCTTTGGAAAGCGGCCACGGCGGCATGGCCGTCACGCGCGAAGGCTGCCCGCTGATGGGTATAGAAATCCAATCCGGTCTGATCCGCCTGGACGTTGACGGTCGCATTTGGGGCGAACGCGAATCCGGCCTCGATCGCCACCGAGTCACGGCCCGACGCGCGTTGGGTCACGGTCAGGATCACTTCGCCTCGCGCGGGCAGCTGCGGGATCGAGCTTTCCGCGCGGGTGAAGGCATAGCAGACCAGTTGTCCCGCCTCCTGATGGGTCGCGGCGATCCAGTCCTCGAAAGTGTCGATCCGCTTTGGAGCAGCCACTTTCGAGGCGGTCACCGGCGGCTTTTTCTTCGCTGGAGACGTGGATGCTTGCTGCTGCGCCGTGGCGGGTAAAATAACCAGCACAGGCAGAGCGGCCAGAAGGAGAGCGCGGAGGAGCATGGGCCGGATACCTAAGACGCGGGGCAAATCGAAACAAGCGCACCCTGCTCTCACGCGACAAGAATATGCCGTAAGTTCGCGACATGACTGACATCACCGACGCAAGGTTGGCAGCCCAGTACGAAGCCTACCCCTATCCGCACCGCGATCCGCGCGACGAGGCGAAGCGCCTGATCGTTGGCAGCCCGGGCCATTTGCGCGAGGTCGATTATTGGGTGTTCGGGGCGACCCGGCCCAGGTCGCGGCCGCTGCGGGTGCTGGTCGCCGGCGGCGGCACCGGCGATGCGACAATCATGCTGGCACAACAAATGGCTCGCGAGGGGCGAGAGGGGACCGTGACCTGGCTCGATCGGTCCTCAGCGGCGCTGAAGATCGCCCAGGCGAGGGCAGCGGTCAGAGGGCTGACGAATATTGTGTGGGAGCAGCGATCGTTGCTCGATCTGCCGGCTTCCGGATTGGGGCCGTTCGATTACATCGATTGCTGCGGGGTGCTGCATCATTTACCGGATCCGGAGGCGGGGTTGCGCGCTCTGCTATCCGTGCTTGCCCCGGGCGGAGGCCTGGGATTGATGGTCTACGCGCCGCATGGCCGCACGGGCATTTATATGATCCAGGAGGGACTGCGGCTGTTGGCGCCCGCCGACCAGGAGCCGGCGGTTCGGCTGGATATGGCGCGCCGCGTCATGAAGCACTTGCCGGAGACCGCCTGGTTGCGCGCCAACCGCGGCGTCACCGATCACCTGAACGGCGGCGACGCGGGGCTATACGACCTGCTGCTCAACCCTCGCGATCGGGCCTATAGCGTCCACGCGCTGCACGGCCTGCTCGCCGCCTCTGGGCTGTCGATCACCTGTTGGGTCGAACCGATCCGCTACGACCCAATCCCGCTGCTGCCGGACCCGAGGCTGCGAGCCCGCATCGCCACTTTGCCCGCGATCGAGCGGGCGGCATTGGCGGAATCGATCGCCGGCAATATCTCGGCGCATATCGTCTATTGCGCCCGCGCCAGTGAGCCGCCTGAACGAGCCGATCCATTCGATGCGGACGCGGTGCCGGTCTGCCGCGAAATTTCGGGCGAGGAATTGGCCAGCGGCATTCAGGCCAACAACATGATGTTTATCGGCCTCGATGCGCTGCGGGTTCCCGTGCCGTTGCCTCCGATGGCGGGGGCAATCTTGCGACTGATCGACGGCAGGCGTTCGGTGGGGGAGATCGGTGGGTTGCTCGCTGCGCGCGGCATCAGCGCGGAGGCGTTCAGCCGGGCCTGGCAGGCACTGTTTCCGGCGCTGGAGCAGATCAACCGGCTGCTGCTCGCCGCTCCAAACGGGACGTCTCGGCCGGCTGTTCCTCCGCCAATCGCCGCATGACGGCCACGGTGGCCTGATCGGCTGGAAAGAACGCCTCGATCGCGAGTTCCGACAGCGTGATATCAACCGGCGTGCCGAATACGGTCGTGGTGCTGATGAATGACAGCGGTCCGTGGACGGTCGCCAATTGGAATGGGATCGCGACGATCTCATGGTCCAGCGGCTTCGGCCGTCCCGACGGCCCTGGCGGCAGCGGGTAATCGCGGACCTCCGCGACGAGGTTCGCCAGGATCTGATCTCCGGTCGCTTCGATCTGCTGACGCAAACGCTCGATAATGTGCCGCCGCCACTCCACCAGATTGATGATGCGTGGCGCCAACCCGGCGGGGTGCAAGCTTAGGCGGATCACATTGACGGGAGGTGTGAGAAGCAGCGGATCGACGCCGGCCATCAAAGTGGTGGCAGCGTTGTTCGCGGCCGCCATTGTCCAGTGCCGGTCGACCGCCAATGCCGGGTTGGGGTCATGCATCGTCAGGATGAGGTCGATGCTTTGTCGCGCGAGGCGGAAGTCGGGATCGTCCAGCGACCGTTCCTGATAACTGGGGGCGAAGCCGGCGGCCCGCAGCATCACGTTTCTGTCACGTAATGGAACGGCCATCCGTTCAGCGAGATGCAGCAACATCTCGCGGCTTGGCAATGAACGTCCGGTTTCCAGGAAACTTAGATGTTTCGTGGAGATCTCCGCGTCACAGGCGAGGTCGAGCTGGCTGAGACGGCGGCGCTGTCGCCACTCTCGGATCAGGTCGCCGATTGGGCGGTTCGAGTTGGTCATGCCAGAACCATATCGCGTTGCGCACGTTGGGACCAAATCATTGCGCCGTGAATTAAGAGATATTTAATGACTTGTGGGCGCTGGTTCGCGTCATGGCCGGGCAGATGGACTGATCCTGAGCCTGTGTTTGGCAAAGGCGACCGGGTCATGCCAGCACACGACCTGATCGTCCGTCGCGGCAAAGCGGCAGCCGTCATGGTCGGGCTCGACCCGAGCATCTGTCGCGGCACTGGCGATCGGCTCGAATTCGTAGCGTACGTGGCGGTAGAGATCCTCGGGTCGAGCCCGAGGATGACGATCAGGGGCGCCCGAGGATGACGAAGGGGCAACACTCGTGTGCGGCGGTGAAGCGGACCCAGGGATGACGGCGGAACATCAATGCGCCAAAATGGAAATCGCCGATCACTCATGGGCTGCTCGCCATGACCGCGCCACGCGTTATCACCGTCTATAGCGACTACAAGAGCCCGTACGCTTACCTGGCCAAAGACCTTGTCTATGCATTGGCGGCGGAGTGTTCCGCGGCGGTCGAGTGGAAACCCTATATTTTGGACATTCCTCAGTTTCTCGGGTCCGCGCGGGTCGACGCGACGGGCGAAGTGGTCGAGGAAAACCGCAACCCTCATCAATGGCGGCGGGTTCGCTACAGTTATATGGATTGCCGCCGGCAGGCGCGAAAGCAGGGACTGACGATCCGAGGGACGCAAAAGATTTGGGATTCGACGCTGGCCGCCGCCGGAATGCTGTTCGCTCAGCGGGAAAGTCCGGCCGCTTTCCGGCGATACCACGACGCCGTTTACGAACGCTTCTGGCGCCGGGAGCTGGACCTTGAGTCAGTCTCGGCGATCTCCGCCATCCTCCGCGACGCAGGCACCAATGCTTCCACTTTCCCCGCCTGGGCTGATGAGGGCCGCGCCGAGGTCGCTCGCATTGCCCGCGAGGCCGAGGCTCACGGCGTGTTCGGGGTCCCGAGTTTCATCGTGAATGGCGAATTGTTCTGGGGGCGTGAGCACCTGCCGGACATCCAGGCGATCCTCACGGCTGCTCCTCAACAGGGGACTTGAGCCTGGCCCCTTACCGCAGCGCGGTGGGCCGCACTCCGAAGCCGCCCGCGGCGTTGGCCAGCCGCTGGAGATCATACCGGTCCAACGTAAGGTCCGCCGTCTCGCCGCAATCGCCCGCACCCTTCGCCGTATGCCGTCCTGCCCAGTGAAGCTGGAACAGCGGAGGGCTGGTCTCTTGCCGTTCCTCGACGATCAGGCTGCCGCCGGAGACTGACATCACGTTTGGATCGAACACGCAGGGCCCGGCCGCCTGGTCGCGTCCCGCGACGGAGGTCGTCGCCACCAGCAACTGCCACGAATCCGAGTCCGCCGGAGTTGGGGCGAAGACGATCATGTCCCCGACACGCGGCCGAAGCGCATCGAATTTCAGGGCAAGATAGGTGGTAAGGCCGCCGAGCGCCACGATAAGGAGCGCCGCGGAAAGCGCGGGGCCCCACGCGGTCCAGGACATGGAGGTGGGTTCGGGCGGGTCTCGGTCGGGTCGAATCATGGTTAGTCTCAATGCTGCATCGCGGCATAATGTATGGCTTCGAATTTTGCGGTGCAACAAAGTCGGCCACGCGCTCACCGCGGCAGAGGCTATCGCATTTTGCATGGCTGCCTGGTCAGGCATGCGAATGCATGTGGTCCACCCGCCTTTGGACGGAATGACGGCAAAAGAACCCACCCGCCTCCTGGGCCTCGAACTCGACATCGGCGAAGGGCGGCGATTTTCCGGATCTCGGACAGGCCCCCGTCCAATGGATGTCGGGGTGCAGTACATCCAAAGCCTCACCGTCTCCGGCGATCCCGTGCGGAGCGGTTTCGGTCTCGATACGCGGGAAATGCCGCGCCAAACGGAAATGCGTCGGGGTCGATCTGAACACCGCCCTCGAGATCGTCGCGGGATCGGTGGGCGTGGTGGATGTCGATCGGTCGGGCGAGGCGTTCTTCCCATATCGGGCCGGGGGTTTCCAACGTGCCGGTCAGGCGGAAGATACGAACCGAGGCAGTGCGCACGGGTCAGCGCCCCTCCCGGATTGGGACCGTCAAAGCCTGAGCCCGAGCCGGTTGACAAGCACCGTTCATGGTGGGCCAAATTTTTGCCAGATTGGGGGCCCCGGGCAGAGTGATAACGGGTTTCCGAGGAACGCCTAAACGATTATATGTCACTATCATGAAACCCAGTCGCGGTCGGCGGCAGCCGGCTTCGCGACTGAACCTGACGGCCGCGGCACCGGAACCGCGGGGGTATCGACGACGTATATTGTGAACAACTTTATGCCAGAAAAGGCCGCGCGGATGGCAAATCCTGCCAGCAGACGCACAAATCAGCTTAATGGCCAGCAACGCGGGGCATTCAGCCTTGGCCAGGCGAATCGGACGCGAGGCACCCTCGCAGCCTGAAACGCGGTCGCCTGAAACGCGGTCGCTCAGCATAGAGTGATACAGCCCCCATGGACCAGTCTGTTATTGTTAATTTATTGAAAACAAAGGTTGTCGGGAAAATACTGGTCGGGGCGTTTTTCAGGCCCAATCAGAAGCTGTGGAGTACATTCCCCTCGACCGTGACAAAGTTCCCACCGTTGCGGGCGTACGGCAGCTGGTTGCACGCACTGGCGCGGATGCGGCCGATTCGGATGTCGTACTTCTATACGTCATTTTTCAGGAACCGGCCGCTGCTTGAGCTCGCTCGTCGCCTTGCCGACCAGAAAAGCAAGAGCGCTGGCCTGAAGATCGCGGTTCTGGGATGCAGCATCGGCGCGGAAGTGTACTCGATCCTGTGGACCATCCGCGCGAAACGACGGGACCTCAAGATTGCCGTGAATGCTGTCGATCTGTCGCAGGAGGCCTTGGATTTCGCGCAAGACGGGGCCTATCCGCCAGACCCCGCTCAATTCACCGACGCTCAGATTTTGGCACCCGTGACGGACCAAGAGCTGCAAGAGATGTTCGATGGTGACGGCAACCGAATGAGGATTAAGCCTTGGCTGAAGGAGGGAATTGTCTGGCGCGCCGGCGATGCGGCCGATCCCCGAGTACTGGGGGTTGGAACCGTTCAGCATGCAGCGGCCCGATTGGAGGATCCGGTATTCGTCAGTTTTCCGCGTGAGCCGGTACCATGCGGGCAGCGCTGCCGCATCCGAGAAGCCGGCTGCGTCTTAGGTCCGAAAACCTACTCCACGTCAGCCCCGGTGAGGGCGGCGGCCAGATCTCGATCGGCCCCGTCCACGTGTCGCAGCAGCCATTCCTGAAGATATCGCACAATCAGACTGACACTGACTTTCGCGCCGTCCAGGCGAAGCCCGCGCAGGTCCTCGAGCAGCCGCCGGTGCATGTCCCGGTGGGCCGCCGCACCATGGTAACTCGAACCCCTCATGAGACGCTCCTCGGTGGCGAAGTGGAATCCGGTGTAGCGGATGACCTCCTTGAGGGCCGCATCGTGCGGCTCCCCATTGCGCAGCGCGGCGGCCAGGTCGTTCAGCAGCGACACCAGCCAGGCGTGCTGCTCGTCAATTTCGCGGACGCCGACCTCATGCGCGACGCTCCACATAAGCTGCGCGGGAGCCGTGTCGGCAACGGACGCCGTCGTGGCCCAGGCGGCGCGGTCGCGGCCTCGCCGCTTGGCCTCGTAGAGTGCGCTGTCTGCCGCGGCAAGCAGGTGATCGACCGTGTTGGCGTGCTCGGGATAGACGGCGATGCCGACGCTCGCTCCGACCTTGACCTGGAATTGTCCGAGACTGATGGGCTGTCTCGCGAGATCGACGAGCCGGTCGGCAACGGTCATCGCATCGCCGCGCGCCTTGAGCATGGGCAGCAGCACCGCGAACTCGTCGCCGCCGATGCGAGCGATACTGTCTGTCTCGCGCAGGGTCGCGAGCAGCCGGGCGGCGATCCGTTGCAGCACACGATCGCCGGCGTCATGCCCATGCCGATCGTTGATCGATTTGAAGCCGTCGAGATCCAGCATGAGCAGGGCGAAGGATTGCGTGGCCCGGCGTGCGGTCAGCATCGCCTGGCGGAGGTGATCCGCGAACAGAGCACGGTTGCCCAGACCGGTCAGCGGGTCGGAGTAGGCCAGCAGATTCAGTTTTTCCTCCGCCCGCGAACGATCCGTCACATCCTGGGCAAAGATGGCCATAAGCGGTGCGTTGTCATGCGTCATCGGCTCGAAGCGCAGTTCGACGTCGAACGCCAGACCGTCGTCGCGCAACGCCTCCGCGACACAGGACCGCGGCGGACCGATTCGTGCCGCCAACACGGCCCTGACGTGCTCTCGATGAACGGGCTGAACCAGGTCGAGAATAGATACGTCCGCGAGATCACCGGTGCGTCCGAACAGGCGGCTGAACGCCGTGTTGACGAACAGCAGGCGGTCATCATCGGCAAGAGCCAGCGCGATCAGGTTACTGTTGATCAGCAGCGCGGCCAGCTGGCCAATGTCGGTTTGGGATTCCGTCGGCATGGGCTGCATGGGGTCTTTCCGGCCATAATGGCCGCTCGTGGATTGTCCGCCGATTCCGCGGCGACACGCCGCCCGCTGCTGGCGACGGCCTGGCATCCATGACACCGCCGCATTACCATTTCCTTAATGGCGGGCTTCACGAGCCCCGTTGCGAGGCAAGGACACCGACCCGCCGCCGCCGCGAAGGAACTCCCGAGACCAGCCGGGATTAGCCTCACACGAACGTCGGACGGTAACGGACATGGGGCTGGTAATTTCCCGGGGGCCGCGAATATCGCGATGGCTCAGGTGACGCCGGAACCAGGAGGGCCGCGGGAGTTGCATTGGCATCCGAACGCGGACGAGTGGCAGTATTATGTGCGGGGCAGGAAACGGATGACACTGTTCCACAATAAACCGGCTTCACGCACCGCCGATTTCAACGCGGGCGACATGGGCTATGCGCCGAAAACACTCGGCCACTAGATCGAGAATACCGGCGACACGGATCTCGTTTTTCTCGAGATGTTCAA
>JBEKGV010000356.1:0-5329 GCA_050012615.1 Acetobacteraceae bacterium
CCGTCAGGTGCCCACTTACTCAAAGGACGACGCGCTGGCTGAGATGGTCGAAGCCGGGGTCGATGCCGCGTTGCTTCACCCGCCGAGTACGTTGCCAAAGACCAACGCCACGGCGATCGCGGCGGCGAAGGCGCATCCGAACAAATTCGCCATCCTCGGTCATTTCGCTATCGAAAAGCCGGAAAACCGCGGTCTCGTCGCGACCTGGAAACAGCAACCCGGCATGCTGGGATTTCGTTTCACGTTCAATCAACCGCATCAACGCAGCTGGTGGACCGATGGCACCGTCGATTGGCTCTGGCCGGCCGCTGAAAAAGCCGGCACGCCAATCGGACTGCTCGCCGCCGGCCATTTCGACACTGTCGCGAAAATCGCCGAGCGGCATCCCGGCCTGCGCCTGCTGATCGACCATATGGGGCGAAGCGGCGGCGCCAAGGACGATGCCGCGTTCGCCGATCTCGACGATTTGTTGGCCCTGGCGCGGCACCCTAACATCGCCGTCAAACTGTCCGGCGCGCCGAGTTACTCCAGCCAGTCCTATCCCTGGCGAAACATTCACGATGCGATCCGGCGTCAGTTCGACGCCTTTGGTCCGACGCGCAGCTTCTGGGGCACCGACATCACGCGGATGCCGTGTTCGTATCGCCAATGCGTGACGATGTTCACCGAGGAATTGCCCTGGCTCACCGGCCGCGACCAGGAACTCGTGATGGGCCGCGCGCTGTGCGACTGGGTCGGCTGGGACCTGAAAGGCTAACGCGCCATTAACCTTCGATTAAGCAATTTCCTGTAGGAGAACACCGATTCTTCACAAAGGAGAACCACATGCCACAAAGACAGCATTCTTCTATGGAAACAACCTACGGCGCGATGCGTGCGATCGAGCGTCTGACGCTCGCGGCCGACACCATTCGCGGCACGATCATGCATGAAGTAACCGACCGCGATGCCCGCGCCGCCGCGCTCGCTCTTGTGAGCCAGGCACTGGGTGTCGCCGTCCAGGGTATCGCCTGAACCGTTCCGGGTGCGTCGCGTCGGATGACTGGCTTCGGACCGGCTTGCGTGACGGGCGCCGGCGCTTTGTCGAAAGGCTCGGCCGGCTGAGCGCCGCCATGCCGTAACGTTTCCGCTCCTGCTTCCGGTGCTGAAACGTATCGATGTCGAGAACCGGGCAGCCCCTCCCCAGGCCATACCCGGGGAGGGAGGGAGCCGGACGAAATGTCAGCTATGCCAGCGGAACTCCTGCGCCTTCCGCTGCGAGCCGAGGCTGAGCTTGACGTTGACCAGCGCCGGCCCAGGGAAGTTCATCGCCTCGTCGAGCGCGCCGCGCAGATCCTTCGGGTCCTCGACATAAGCGCCGTGACCGCCGAACGCCTGCATCATCAGGTCGTAGCGAGCGCCCCAGATCAGCGAGTTCGGCCGCAACTTCAGCATCGGGTTATCCGGAATTTCGCCCATGCCTGGCCCGATGCCGCCGTTGTTGAACACGACGATCTTGGCCGGCATGCCGTACCGGCACATCGTCTCCATCTCCATGCCGGAGAAGCCGATGGCGGAGTCACCCGACACATGGACGACGGGCCGGTCGGGGTGAGCGACGCAAGCGGCGATGACAAAGCCCAGTCCAACGCCCATCGTGCCATAACTGCCGGCGTCAAGACGCGACCGCGGCAGATAGTTCGGCAGCTGGGTGCGGCCGATATCCATCGTGCTGGCGCCCTCGCTGCAGACGATCGCGTTCTTAGGCACCCAGGCGGAGACGTCCCGCAGCAGCCGGTAATAACCGCCGGGCGCTGAGTCGTCGGCGATCTGTGGTGCGATCAGGGCCGCGTTTTCCGCCGACTTCTTGGCGATCGCCGCGTGCCACGCCGTCTCCTTCGGGTAGAACCACTGGCGGTTCTGCAACGCACTGTTGAGCTGCCCGACGATCGCCTTGCCGTCGCCGACGAGAGCGACTTCGGCCGGCTTGTTCTGGTGCATCGCCTCCGGTTCGATGTCGAGCTGGATGACTCGCACGTCTTTGTTGTACCGCGGCGGCAGGCCGAAATGCATGATCCAGTTGAACCGCGCGCCCATCAGGAACACGACATCGGCCTGTGACAGCGCGAGGCTGCGCGCCGCGCCGACCGACAGCGGATGGTCGTCGGGCATCACGCCCTTACCCATCGGCGAGGCAAGGAATGGCAGTCCCGTGCGCTCGATGAAGGCGCGGACCTCGTCCTCGGCGTGTGAGAAGGCCATGCCCTTGCCGATGATCACCAGCGGCCGTTGCGCCGATTGCAGCACGTCCAGCGCCTGCTCGACGTATTGCGGCATCGTCTGGATGCGTGGCGGATCCGGGCACCGCGCCGCCTCGATCGCTTTGGCCGTGTCGCAGGTGCCGGTGATGATGTCGTCCGGCATATCGAGATATACCGAGCCTGGCCGGCCGTAAATCGATTGCCTGACCCCCATCTCGACGTAGAATGGGATGCGATTCACGTGCTCGATGGCATGCGCCCACTTGCAGACCGGCGTCGCGGCCAGCACCTGGCGTTCCTCCTGGAAGGCGCCCATGCCGTTGCGATAGGTCTCCGAGGCGCCGCCGATCAACATCATCGGCCAGCAATTCTGCTGCGCGTTCGCGAGGCCCGCGAGGCCATGGATGACACCGGGACCGGTCACCACGATGCATGAGCCGGGCCGCCCGGTCAGATAGCCGATGGCGCCGGCGGCATAGGACGCGGTCTGCTCGTTGCGCATGCCGATATAGGGGATGCCAGCCTTTTGCGCTGCCTCGGCGAGTGGCCCGACCGGGAACCCCACCACGCCGAACATGAATTGCACGCCTTGTTCTTTGAGGCTTTTCGCCAGCAAGTCAGCGCCTGTGATCTCAGCCATGTTTCCTCCTGTCATCCGGCGACCGCGATTGGACCCGGTTTACGAACAATTCCGAACGATGGAGAGATTACGCTTTTATGGCGCGACGGCAAATCGCGGGAGCGGAGGCCAGACTTGGTAGGACCTCAAGGATGGTTAGGGCCGCCCGCCGTTACGTGTTGGCTTTCGCCCAGTCTTTCGTGGGCATGATCCTTCTCATGAATTCGTCGAACAGAGGAACAGTAAATGCCGTGTCGCCATGTGTCGGGCTCCAGATCATTCCCTTTACAATCAGGCTGCTTCGGACTGGTCCCAGTGCTGAGGTTTCACGACTCAATTCGGCCGCGATGTCGCCGGATCTGTGAGGCCCCGGTCCCAGTTCAGCCATAGCACGCAAGTATTGCTTTTCTTTTGGGGTGAGACGATCGAACCGCACTCTGAAAAAACTCTCGTCCAGCGCCGCGATAGCCTCCTTGGAAGCGCTTTCAACGTCCGTCACCGTGATCGGATTTAGTGGCGCGATATCCCACGCATGCTTTCCCCATTCCTGAAGGAAATAGGGATATCCCTTGGTTTCCGCGATAATGAGTGCCACGGCATCCGCGTCGACTTCCGCGTCTTCATCCTCAATCGGCTTTACAATGGCTTCCGCCGCATCTTCTGAATTCAATGCGCCAATCTCGGGAAAATCAAACAAACGTTCCGCATACGATTTCGCCTCTCCCATTTTCCCGCGTAACTGCGGCAATCCCGCGCCGATAACAACCAAAGGAAGTTGCTTCTGCGAGGTGCGGTGAAGTGCTGAAATGAGGGCGGCCAACTGCGGTTCCTCCACGTATTGCAATTCGTCGATATAAATCGCGACAACAGTGCCCGCCGCCTTTGCCGCAAGACCTACTTGTTCGAGCAACATACTTAGATCCCCCTCAAGGTCGCCATTGTCAGCGAGGCCCGGCTCGGGATCGTAGTCAAACCCCACCTCGATGTCGTTGTAAGTCAACTTGAGCTTGCTCGCGAAGCCGGCCAGAGCTTTCAGTCCTTGGACCGCGTAGTGCTTCGCCGTCGCGACGCGATTTAAGCGAAGCAACGCCAAACGCAATTGTGGCGCGAGCATCGCGGGCAGGGACCGCCCCTCCGGCGCCTCGATGCGAATGTTAATAATTCCCTCTGCGTCGGCATCCTTCATCATTTGGTCGAGGAGGACAGTTTTGCCGACGCCGCGCAAGCCAACCAGCATAACGCTTTTAGCGGGCCGGCCGATGCGAAGACGTTTCAGGCACAGGCGCATTTTTTCGCGAACAGCGTCTCGCCCTGCAAGTTCGGGCGGGGGGCTCCCTGCGCCTGGAGCAAAGGGATTGCGCACCGGGTCCATGTTCACCTAAATTTATGTATATTATTGGAGAGACATAATATGCCAAAACTCTGTATAGACTGTCAAGCGGTCGCCGCACCGTTAGTCCCATCGACCACCGAGTTGGGCCAGGACCGGACCACAACTAGCCCGAAACCAGCACAGCGCTGCGAACGTTCGCCCGCGCAATCGGGGCCGCGGCGCCGCGTGCCGATCGGTCCGCCAGTTACTCCCCTCCCGCGAACCTCCCAAAACTCCCAACCAGCACCTCGTAAATCTCCCGCTTGAAAGGCACCGCCAGCCCAGGCAACTCCTCCAGTCTCACCCACCGCCACGCATCGAATTCCGGATGCGGATCGAGATCCAGCCTGATATCCCCATCCTCCCCGGTAAACCGCAAAGCGAACCAGCGCTGCCGCTGTCCCCGGAACCGGCCCTTCAGCGCCACCCCACTCACGTCCGGCGGCAGATCGTAAACCAGCCAATCGTCGTGCTCGCCGATCACCTCGGCCCGATCGGTACCAATCTCTTCCGCCAGTTCCCGCAGCACCGCTTGCCGCGGGTCCTCGCCCTCGTCGATCCCCCCCTGCGGCAATTGCCAACCCCCAGCCGGAGCCTCCGCGTTCGGCAAATCCGCCCGCCGCGCCACCAGAACGAGGCCGTCGCGATTGAACAAGACCGCCCCCACGTTGGGCCGGTACGGCAAATCGCTCATTCCCGCTCCGTCAACTTCGCGGACCCATCCGGCGGCGGCAGGGCCAAAGCGGAGACAGGCGCCAGCGCCAACCCCCGATCCGCCAGCCCGTTGGTCCACGCGGCGATCCGCGCCACCGCGACCGGTGTCGGCCGCATCACCAGCCCGAGCGCGGATCCCGTGTCCTTGGCGAGTTGCTCCAAAGCGGCGAGTTTGGCGTCGATCATCGCTCGATCCGCTACATCGCGATCCGCCGGATCGTCGATCACCAGATCGACGTGGCGGCCCCAGGCTTTCGACACCCCGCCATGGTCCTCACGCGGATCGATATAAAGCAGGCCCCGCGCAGCCAGTTCGGCCAGCACGGCATCCATCTGGTCGGTCATGGCGGCCAGCCGTTCCCCGCGCATCGTCCCGACGACGCC
>JBEKGV010000357.1:0-5327 GCA_050012615.1 Acetobacteraceae bacterium
GTGGTCGCGATGGAGGGAATGTGGTTGAGGCCCGGCTCAGGCGGCGGATGACGCGCTGACCGCCGCGGCGTGGTTCTGGAACAGACGCTCGCTGACAAGGCGCAGGAAGTAAAAGCCGAACTTCGGATTCTGGAAGTAGAGTTCCTTCAGGCTGTCATAGGAAATTCGCAGCAAGACGCCGGTTTCCTGGCACTGCAAAGTCTGCGTCCGTTTGTTGCCCGGCGAGAGAAAGCCGAGTTCACCGACGACGGCGCCGCTCCGCAACTCCGTGCCGGATTCAACCAGGCGGAACGTGCCGGAGGTGATACAATACATATCCTCCGCGGGGTCACCGAGATGGAACAACGTCTGACCCGCGGCACAGGACAGCTTGGTGGAGAACGGCTTCAACCATTCCATGGTCTGATGACCCTCCGCCGCTTCCTTGGACTGGCGGATCAACCGAAGCATTTTGAACAGGCCATAGCCGTTCACCGGCAGCACGAGAATTTGCTCGATGATCGTCGTATAGCTAACCGTGATAATGCCGTAGACCAGAAATACGCCGCTGGACGCGATGCTGACGACGCGGAGTTTGATGATCCCGTCCATCGCGTAGCTGAGCAGGAATACCACCATTCCAAGATAAGCGAGCGTGTCCGGCCACAACATTCGAAGCCTCTCCTATTCTAACGTCATCCCGGGGCTTGACCTTTGACGTCATCCCCGGACTTGACCTTTGACGTCATCCCCGGACTTGACCTTTAACGTCATCCCCGGGCTTGACCTTTAACGTCATCCCCGGGCTTGACCCGGGGATCCCTTCCAGCGCGACGCGGCGATTGATCCCCGGGTCAAGCCCGAGGATGACGTCAACATGTGCTGAAGCGCCATTCTCGCGGCGCTGACGGCGGTGCCGTTCACCAGCCCCGAAACGACCGGATAGGGCGCGAGAGGCCCCAGCCCCGCGGCACCGGCTCGGACCAGTATCAGTTGCACGACGCCGGCGACCGCCCCGACCGCCAGGGTGATCGCCATCGCGTCCGCGATATCCGGCACATTGCCCTGCGCCATCAGTCTGCCGAACAGCCCCGCCATGACCAGCGCCGACGATCCGCTCGGCGTTCCCACAAGCAGGGGACATCGCGCCAGAACCAACAGCACGACGCCCGCGCCGATATTGGCGCCGAACACGGCGATCGACATCGCGACCGCCGTCTGGGTGCCGAGTGCGCCGAAAGAAAGGATCGCGACAACAACGATCAGCGGAAGATAAGCGAGGCCGGCTCCAATCCCGGCTATCAGGTCGCCAGCCCAGGTGTGGCGCATTCGGTATTCCGCCTTACCGTTATCCATCCCAAACAATCAGGCTAGCAGGCTGACCACACGCCGAAAAGCACGCCGGTTGTTCGCTGGAACCGGTTGCCCAAACCTCGCCGTAACGGGGTCTCACGCATGGTTGAGATCAATCGCCGCAGCGCGTCCTTCACGATGGAGATCCTGGCGGCCAGCGAGGCCACGGTGGGTCTTCAGTTCGCTCCCGCAAGCCGCAGACTGTCCAGCAAATGCGTCATGTCCTCGGGCTTGCGAAACACCTGAAAATCGCCGCGGAACAAACTCGCGATGAAGTCGGGCGCGAAGCCTTTCAACACCGCCAGTTCGTGCGCCGACCTCACTTGATCGCTGAGTCGAGCGCAGCAGGCGATCATGATGGCGCGGCGCAGCGGGACGGCGGGCTCGGACTGGATCGCCAGTTCCGCGAGGCGCGCCGCCTCGGCATAATCGCGCGCGCAAAAACTGACCATCGCCAGCGCGACATGCGTGACGCCGATCCAACTATCCCGCGGGTTCAGGCGAAGCGACAGCGTCGCGTGTTCTTTGGCCGCGTCGCCGAGACCCGTCATCGCCTCGCACAAGGCCAACCACATCAACGACAGAGAGGAATTCGGATTGACCTCCTGAGCCCGCCGCAAATCGGTGAGGCCGCGATCCTGTTCGCCACGAACGACGCGTGGCACGCCGGAGGCGGTCAACGTCCTGTGGTCGAGCGCATTGAGGGCCGTCATATGCCCGACGGCGGATGCCATCGCATCCAGCGCCTTCTCGGGCTCCGGTCCCCATCGGTAAAGGTGGCAGGAGAAGTTCGCCCAGGCGATAACGTTATAGGCGGGGAGGGACGCGGGTCGGTGGCAATCGCCTGCCGCGCTGTGGCGATCGCGTCCAGCACAGGCGCCGCCTCACCCTTATGAACACCTTCGCTCATCAATCCCTGGGCGCGCCACGTCAGGTGCACCGCAGTGTCGCTTGATCGCACACGATGCGCGGCCGCCACTTCGGCCAGCTCCACTTCCGGCGCCACGGCCGAAACGATTCCGCGGGTCACATCCTCCTGCACCGCGAACACGTCTTCCAATGTGCGATCGAAATGTTCCGCCCCGAGCTGGTTGCCGTTGACCGCGTCGATCAATTGGGCAGTGACCCGCAGGCGGTTGCCGGCCTTGCGGGCGCTGCCTTCGAGCACGTAATGCACGCCGAGTTCGCGGGCCACCTGACGAACATCGGCGGGTTTGTTTTTGTAGGTAAACGTACTGTTGCGGGCGATCACGAACAGCGCGGGAAACCGTGACAGTTCGGTGATGATATCCTCGGTGATACAGTCGGAGAAATATTCCTGCCCAGGATCGCCACTGAGGTTGGCGAACGGCATGACCGCGATCGAGGGTTTGTCAGGCAGCGCCAGGACCTCCGGTTTCCCGGTTTCGACTTGCGGGAGCTCTGGTTTCGTCTCCGGTACGGTCTGCGGCCGGTGATGCCGCCACAGAGTATCCCCAACGACAATCGAGAGCCCGGCGATCACCGCCACGAGACGATAATCGACCTGTGCGAACCAGAGCGGCAGCGAGGCACGCGGGATTGGTATTTCACGCCAAAACTCGGCCAACCAGTGATCGGGCGCCGCGCCGGTGACCGCCAGGATTGCTCCCGCGATCGTCCAATGGGTCGCGTACTCCCGGACGGTATGCCAAATCTGGTGATGGCGTTTCTCCATGCCGGCACAGTAACAGCGGTACCCGGAGTTATACTATCCTGGGGAATGGCCGCGGCGCCGGGAATTCGAAATACGGGCGGTGCGAGCGCGGATCCGCGGAACTCCTGTGCCTCATCCGGCGCGCCTGCCGGCCTTCGCCCGAGGTCCCCCGACCTTGCCGCGCATGGCGGGACATGCGAGCGTCATGTTCCGGATCGCGTGTCTGGAAGGATGTCGGTATGACTTCACACGGTCACGAACACTCGCACGAACACGGTACGGTACCGAGCGATCCCGCTCTGCGGGTCAAGGCACTTGAGTCGCTACTGGTCGAGAAAGGGCTTGTCGACCCCGCCGCATTGGACGCCATCGTCGATTACTATGAGCACAAAGTCGGACCGCGAAACGGTGCGCGCGTCGTGGCGCGGGCCTGGAGCGACCCGGCCTACAAAGTCAGACTTCTGACAGACGCCACCGCCGCGATCGCCGAGCTTGGCTATTCGGGACGACAGGGCGACCACATGATCGTCGTCCAGAACACGCCCGCTGTGCATAACATGGTGGTTTGCACGCTGTGTTCCTGCTACCCGTGGCCGGTCCTCGGGCTTCCGCCCGCGTGGTACAAATCGGCCGCGTATCGTTCCCGCTCGGTGATCGAACCGCGCACGGTCCTGCGCGAGTTCGGCCTGGATCTGCCCGAGGAGACCGAAGTGCGCGTCTGGGATTCCACCGCCGAGGTCCGCTACCTCGTACTGCCCGAGCGTCCACCAGGCACGGAAGCAATGAACGAAGAACAACTCGCGGCGCTGGTGACCCGCGACGCGATGATCGGCGTGGCCCAGGTGCCCGCGCCCAACACGGTCGTGGCATGAACGGCGTGCACGATATGGGCGGGATGCACGGTCTCGGACCGCTCGTCCCGGAACCGAATGAGCCGGTCTGGCACGCGCCGTGGGAGGCGCGGGCCTACGCCCTTTCCGCCGCGACCGGTGCCTGGCGGCGTTGGAATATCGATGCGGGCCGTCAACAGATCGAGCGGATGCCGGCCGCCGATTATCTCCGCGTGAGCTACTACGAAAAATGGATGTACGCGCTGGTCGAGAACGCGGTCCGGCATGGGCTGATCACGCGCGAAGAGGCGGAAACCGGCCGGGCCGATCCGGCCGCGCCGAAGGCTACGCCGCCGCTGACCGCCGCCGCCGTGGATGAGGTCATGAAGCGCGGCGGCCGCTCAACCCGCGAGGTCGAACGCCAACCGGTTTACCGGATCGGCGACCAGGTCCGGACGCGCAACATCCATCCGGTCACGCACACCCGCCTGCCGCGTTATGCCCGCGACAAGACCGGCGTCATCGTCCTGTCGCACGGCACGCACGTGTTCCCGGACACCAACGCATTGTTTCAGGGGGAGAACGCTCACCCGCTCTACACGGTGCAATTCAGGGCCCGCGATCTGTGGGGCGAGGCCGCCAATCCGCGCGACACCGTCTGCCTCGATCTGTGGGAAGACTATCTTGACCGAGTCTGACGGCGTTATTCGTTTCGCGTCAGCCCCAAGCCTGCCGCGGGATGAGGACGGGCCGGTTTTCGCCGAACCCTGGCAGGCTGAGGCATTCGCCCTGACCGTCCGTTTGCATGAAGCCGGCTGCTTCACCTGGGCCGAGTGGGCGGACACGCTCGCCGCCGTGCTGCGCGACGTGCGGGAACGAGGCGAGCCCGACGATGGCTCGCATTATTACGACCACTGGCTCGCGGCGCTGGAGCGACTGGTCACCGCGAAACAGGTGCTGAAGACGTCCGATCTCGAGCAGCGCAAGGCGGCCTGGGCGGAGGCTTACCTTGCGACGCCGCACGGTCAGCCGGTGGCGCTGCCGCAAGCCACGGCCTGAGACGTTACATCAGCGCTTCGGTGAACTTCGCCTCGATGCGCAGATAACTGGGCAGCCCCTCCGGAACGCGCGAGAAAATGTCGATCCATTCCGGGCTAGCTAAAACCCGGGTCCACACTTCGTTACGATGTGCCAGGTCCCGCCAGCGAACGATCCAGGTTACGTTGGCTGTGCCGAGATCGTCATGCGGCGCCCCGAGCACCTCGGGTGCGTCCGCCGTTGTAACCCAAAATCCCAGTACGTCCATTTGCGTGGCGAGATACGGCATCGCCTCGCCTTTCGCCCACACTTTGTAGGGCTCGAAAAGGTCAGGCCGGAAATGGTAGTTGCGGATTTCATACATTATGACTGCTCCCCTTGGGTTGCCGTTGGGCCGATTTCGCGCTTCTTCCGAATGTCCGGCGGCGCCGATGTCGCGATAAGTGTCACAC